>DGVW01000056.1 GCA_002396005.1 Oribacterium sp. UBA4274 | reverse complement strand
ACTTTTGACCCTTACATCATATTAATTCCAAAGTCCTGTGGTTTCGTAATCCGGATGCTCTGTAATGAGAGTTTTGAGAGCTTCTGCATTAGCCTCATCTCTTTGTGCCTTGGCTGTCTGCGCCGCAGCAAAGAGCATATTGTTCTCCTGCTGCACCTCCGGAGAAATGCTTTCCTCCGGTGCTTCAACATATGTAACACCATTTACTGTTTTTCCGATCGCCTGACCATTCATTGACTGTGCAACCAGACTCGCGAGCTTTCCATAAAAAGTTCCGTAGAGATGAACCTTATCAGTCATGTAATACTCCGGATGTCCGATAGCCAGATTGTAGCTGTCGATAACTGTAGCGCCATAACGTGCGGCAAGTTTTAATGTAGGCTCCACAGCATTTCTCTGAAGCCCGAAGTACTCATCTCTCGCCTCAGGCGGTATGATGAAATAAATCTTGTGCTGCTTGTTGGAGGTAAGATATCTGTCCACAACCTCCGCATACTGATTTTCAAAATACTTCGGAGTCCAGTCATAAGCGCGGATATCATTGGCACCGAACATGAAAACAAGTACATCTGCGTCATAAGCGACACTGTCCGGATAAACTTCCGTCTTAACATACTCAATCGGACCGTCATCGATAACATAGGATGCAGTATATCCAAAATTTTCAACCTCATAGTCGCTGCCCAGAGCCTTCTGTAATTGTGACGGATAAGAATCTGCCGTATTCTCAAGCAGATATCCTCTTGTAAGAGAGTCACCTATACAGGCAACCTTTGTAGCTGCAAGCCCAGTTGTTGTACACCCGGCAATCATAGTAACCAGTGTCAATGCCACAGCCGATGCTTTGGCAATCTTTCTAAGAATCATAAACCTGTCCTTTCTGTTTCGTGGTCTTTCATCAGATACCAGCGTCTAAACCAGTTTAAATCGGATATGTCCTTTTCAACCACACAAAACCTAACGCCTTGCACAACTATTCTAGGTTCTCCGGCTCATCAAAACAAGTTCAAAAATATAACAGGGTCTTACGATTATGTAAATCACTGATTACTCCATCACGCCTACAGCTTTAAGCACATCTTCCACATACTCCACCGGCACGATTTCAAGCTTATCCTTGACCTCTTCAGCCACATCACGGAGATCGTCAACATTCTCCTTAGGGATAAATACCCTGGTGACTCCGGCACGTTCTGCTGCCATAAGCTTCTCAGGAAGTCCACCTATTGCGTTGACAGTACCCTCCAGCGAGATTTCTCCTGTCATGGCTACATGAGGTGTCACAGGTCGTCCGGTTACGAGAGATGCAAGAGCTGTTGTCATTGTAATACCGGCCGATGGTCCGTCCTTTGGTGTTGAACCGTCTGGTACATGAATGTGGAGATCGTTCTCCTTGAACTTCTCTGCATACTCCGGGAACCTCGCTTTAACTACTGACAGTGCGATCTGAACTGACTCCTTCATGACATCACCAAGCTGTCCGGTGATAACAGTTTTGCCATCGCCCTTGGTGAAAAGTGACTCAATGTAGAGTATCTCACCACCAACCTGAGTCCATGCAAGTCCTGTTACTACACCCGGCTTTGCCTCATCCTTCACCTTATTGTGAGTGAGAGCATGCATGTCGAGATAATCTCTCAGCTCTTCCTTCTCTACAATTATCTTAGGTTCATGATAAGTTTCAATGATTTCTCCCTGTGCTGATGTCTCCGTCTCCTTTACTTCTCCAGACTTTGTTTCAGTATCATAATCGGCCTCTGCACCGGTTGCTCCCTGTATTTCCGTTTCTGATGCTCTCTCCTCCAGTCCGCCTTCTCTTACGAACTTGACTGCAGCGATACGGCAAAGAGTATCGAGACGCTTCTTCAGTCCACGAACTCCACCTTCCCTTGTGTAGTCAGAAATGATGGTCTCCATGGCTTCATCAGTAACCTTGACGTCACCCTTCTCAAGTCCTACTGACTTAAGTGCCTTAGGAAGCAAATGTTTCTCTGCAATCTGGAACTTCTCAAGCGGAGTGTACCCCTGGAACTGTATAACCTCCATACGGTTAAGCAGCGGTCCCGGAATAGTATCCAGGGTATTGGCCGTACAGATGAACATGACATCACTTAAATCATATGGAACATTCATGTAGTGATCTGTAAATGTATTGTTCTGCTCAGGATCCAGTACCTCAAGAAGTGCACTTGCAGGATCACCATTGTAGGAGCTTGAAAGCTTATCTATCTCATCAAGCACCATGACAGGATTTGAAACTCCCGCCTTGCTGATACCGTCCATGATACGTCCCGGCATAGCTCCTATATATGTACGTCTGTGACCTCTTATATCTGCCTCGTCCTTTACACCGCCGAGAGAAACTCTCACGTACTTTCTGTGGAGCGCCTTGGCGATAGACTTACCTATAGATGTCTTACCGGTACCCGGTGCACCTACAAATACAAGAATGGATCCGGACTGCTTTTTCTTCAGATTCATAACAGCAATCTGCTGAATGATACGTTCCTTAACCTTCTTCATACCGAAGTGATCCTCGTCCAGAACCTTCTGTGCTTCATCGAGATCTATCTGCTCCGGCTGTTCTTTCTTCCAGGAAAGACCTGTCACAAAGTCAAGATAATCATAGAGCATTCCTGATTCTGATGAATGTTCCCCGTCATTCTTGAGACGATTCAAAACCTTGGTAGCCTCTCTTCTGGCCTCATCATTCATCTCGGATTCCTGAATCTTGATCTCAAACTTACGTACCTCCGAAACCTGTTCAGGATGCATCTCATCGAGCTCCTTCTGGAGATAGTCGATCTGCTTTTTGAGCGCATTCTCCTTATAGAGCTTCTGATAGTCCTCCTGCTGCGCTGACTGGGCATCAGTTGTAACACGTGTCACCTCTGCATACTCATAGATGATCTTCTCCAGTGCATCAAATCTTTCCTTCTCAGAATCCATTTCGAGAACTGCGTACCTTTCCTCGTTGGAAATGTTTATCCATGAGCTGATTACAGCAGCCGCTTCCTCTATGGAAGTGTACTGATCGATATAGTTCTCCATGATAGAGCCCCAGCGGAATCTGGATACCAGTTCCTTCAAATCCGCCTTGATCTTCATAAGCTTCTGGCGGGCCTCTGCCATGTCAAGATCCTTGATGTCCTCTCGTCTTGAGGTCTCTACAAATATCTCGTGCTGCTCATTTACGTAGATTTCATCTATATTAACACGTTCATCAGTCTTGATGATCACATACCCTTCGCCGCTGATTTCCTCGATGATACCCTTTACACCGATAGGATAGAAGCTCTTGTCTGTGATCATGTCCTTGGTCTCTTGTTTCTTCATAACAAGAAGTGTTACATCATCACCCTGATAGACATTATTTCCGGCTATAGCGCGGAAAGCCTGTGTCTGAAAATAGATATTGGAGTTTGGCAAAACCAAAACATTATATAATGGTAATACTTTCATAAATTAACCCTTTCCTTTGTTAGCAATCATAATCATCGAGTGCTAAACGTAAAAAAAGAATAACACCGGCATAAACCGGTGTCAATCTCAAGGATAGTAGTTCATAAAATCTTTAGAAAGTTTCAGTGGCAGTTCAGTCGGGACCTATATAGCCGGGCCAATGGAGCCACGGCTCTTAGTACATGAGTTCCTGCTGAACTGTTACATTTTTCAGAATCCCAACTTCTTCACAAGTTCCGGCACTGTTGTCATCTCGGTAAGTCTACCGACATTGGCCCCTGTAAAGAAAAGACCTTCCTCGTAGTTACCCTGGACGGCCTCAATGAGTGCCTTGGTGATGCAGTACGGAACCTCCTTAGGATTACAGGTCTTGATGCATCTTGAACAGTGAGTCGGCGGAATCCTCCCAAAAGAATCAAGTTTCTTTATAAGTGGAGTTGCCAGCGCTCTTCCCGGCATACCTACAGGGCTATGGATGATGCGGACATCCTCAGGGTCTGCATTTATGAGCGTGTCCTTATAGCCTTGTGATGCATCGCACTCTTCAGTTCCGATAAATCTTGTAGCCATCTGCACACCTGCAGCTCCAAGATCCTGCGCTTCCTCTATATCAGCCCTGTCCCATATTCCGCCAGCTGCAAATACAGGTATCTTTCTGCCAACTGCTTCTTCATAGGGTTTTACGGCTTCCACGAGTTTTTTTAGAATCTCTGTGACCGGCTGACAGCTTCCCTCCAGAAGCTCCTTCTCCTTAAAGCCGAGATGTCCTCCTGCCTTTGGTCCTTCAAGAACTACGAAATCAGGAAAACGGTTGTAGTTTCTCTCCCATGACTTTGCGATTACTTTGAATGCTCTGTCACTGGACACTATCGGTGCGATGAGAGCTTTACCCTCAGGTACGTGAAGCGGAAGATCCAGTGGAAGTCCTGCCCCTGATATAACTGCATCAACGCCGCTCTCTACCGCTGTCTTTACAGCCTGTGCATATTGCTGTGTTGCCACCATCGCATTGATGGCGACAAGCCCCATACCCTGTGAAATCTCCTTTGCTTTCTGAATCTCCTTTTTAAGTGCCCTTAAGTTCGCCTCCTCAGGATGCTTCATAAAGTCATCCTCGCGATAACCGCAGTCTGCCGTACTGATACAGCCTATACCGCCGCACTTTGCAACTGCTCCCGCAAGCTTCTCAAGTGATACACCAACGCCCATTCCTCCCTGAATCAGAGGAATTTTTATCTCTCTACCATGGATTGTTAATAGAGCCATATTATCTCCTGTTTCCTAAATTATTTTAGCTAAATTATTTTAAATATTGCATTTCTCTAGCTTAAATTCTTTACCCATGGATGTCAAATATAATTTTAATGTATCATATCAGTTACGGTCTTTTTAGTTCAAGCACCTCAAGGTCATAATCATTATCTATAAACATGTACTCATCCCTCTCAAGGAATCTGCACATGATTTCTGCAAATCTCTTATCGATATTTACCTTCCAGTCAGGACCTATGAGATCTCTGTCGGCAGGATCATCAACCGCAAAGCAGTCGAGCAGCACCTTTCTTGATGTAAACGCTCTTCCCACCCAGTATTCTCTGGAATCGGTGTCAACATTATCAAAAGCTTCTATATAGAAACCATTCCCCATATCATATCTTATGTAATTATGGAAAACCGAGGCTTCAACTACTCTTGCCTTGCAGGCGCCTCGAACATCAAGGCATCTCACCACATCATAGACATAATCACATATCTTGCTTCTGTCCTCACAAGTCTCGTTATCCGGAACATCAGTGGCGATTTCCATACGCCTGCGCGCCCTTATCCCATCAGAGATTTCGTAGTGGCCGGAAATATTGGTCCTGCCCAAATCGCCGCCGAAAGATGAAGTAAAGCTGTCGATACTTTTTTGAACTCTCACTTTACTATCCTTAAAAATACTGTCAAAAAATCTTTCATTATGGACTTTGTTTCCTATAACTCTGTAAGTTTCATCATCCTGCTGCTGAAAAATCGCATACATCTGGATATTTCTCTGCTCAAGTATCCTGCCGATATCGTAGTACTGAAACACTTTGCCGGTATTACCTCTGTTGTCAATGTACGAATAGGTATTGTTCTCGATATCATGGTCACCTGTGTAAGCCACACTTACATTGCCATCCATATCGATAAAACATACAGCAATCCTTGAAAACGGGTAGATATACTGTCCGTTTCCGGACCTCTTAACCAGAATCCCCAGAACATCCTCGATGAAGTCCATCGGTGCCTTACCGCCGACATTGTGTATCTCTGTTCCTGCCATAAATGCAGTTCTGCCGCCAAGTACTCCGCAATCCTCAAAGGATATCTGATGCATATGTATATAAAGATCTATCATTTGTATTCTCCTGTAATTTGCAATCGTTCCGTCGTCCATACAGCGATCCCTGATTCCTCCTTGAATCAACTATGTGATGATGTACATTAAATGTTTACCATCATCTGTGAATGACGATCACTCTGACACTCACCTCATGTAGTCGCACATGGTCAAATCACTTTCTGATATACCTATCGGCAAAAATATGAAAAAGTTTATCTTTTTCTGTCTTTGTACCCTCAAAAATAATTCTTAAATTCACTTTTAAAACACTAATATTTTGAAATAATATGTCGAAAAAGGCTGCCTTCATGATCCGTAATTCAGATCAGAAAGCAGCCTTTTGTGAAAAAAATTTATAGATATAAAATTTTTATATGATGTAAGGGTCAAAAGTACCAAATCACGTGCTTGCACGTTGATTTGAGACTTTATGACCCGCCCGAACACGAATAACGTAGTCGTTTTGCATAGCAAAAGGACGTGAGTTATGAGTGTTCAGCAGCACTTTGCACACGGATGTGTGCGTGCTGCGCATCATCAGTGAGTGGCAAATACTTTTGACACTCACATCTTTATATGGCATAAATACAATTCATACAAACTCTCTCAACGGTTTAATGTCTACGCCTTCCGCTGTCAGCCCGTCTCTCAGCTTCTTCACAAACTGAAGAGCCTTTAAGCCATCACCATGGACACAGATCGAGTCTACGCTTATGTCTATGTCCCGTCCCGTTATGGCTGTGACCTTATGCTCCTTGACCATACGGATGATTCGTCTCAATGACTCATCTTCATCAGTAATCATGGCCCCCGGTTTCTTTCTGTTTACCAGAGTCCCGTCTTCCTCGTAGGCTCTGTCAGCAAAAACCTCTGCAGCGGCCCTGAGTCCCATTGCCTTGGCAGTCTTATACAGCTCTCCTGCAGGAAGTGCCATGACGATGAGCTCAGGATCATAATCCCTTATCGCCTTGCATATGGCCTCTGACTGGGCAGGATCCTTTGCCGCCATGTTGTAAAAAGCCCCATGAGGCTTTACATGCTGGAGCTTCATGCCCTGAGCTTTCAGAAAAGCATCCAGCGCTCCAATCTGGTAGAGGGCATAAGCATAGGACTCATCATTGGAGATCACCATATTTCTGCGGCCAAATCCCATAAGGTCAGGGTACCCCGGATGTGCTCCTACCGCGATACCGGCTTCTCTTGCAGCTCTTACGGTCTCAGCCATAACCAAAGGATCTGAAGCATGATAACCGCAGGCAACATTGGCACTGGTTATAAGTGGGATGATATCACTATCCATCCCCAAAGTGTATCGTCCGAAGCTCTCACCTAAGTCACTGTTCAAATCAACTTGCATCATATATCTCCTTCTCTCACTTTCCGCCTTCTGTGAATGCTGCAATAAATCCTGTATCAGCCTTTCCGGCACAGAATGTCGGATTGCTCATGATCTTGTACTGAAAGTCGAGGTTCGTATCCACACCCATGATGAGAGTTTCATCGAGAGCTGCCTTCATCTTCATGATGGCCGCTTCTCTGGATGGCGCATGAACGATGATCTTGGCGATCATGGAATCATATTCTGAAGGAATAGTATAGCCTGTATAAACCGCCGTATCGACTCTCACTCCATTGCCTCCCGGAAGTAAAAGATTGGTTATTTTACCCGGGCTCGGCATAAAATGCTTTTCAGGTATCTCAGCATTGACACGACACTCGATAGTATGTCCTCTCAGTGTGATGTCGTCCTGGCTGAAGCTAAGCTCTTCTCCGGCGGCTACTCTTATCTGCTCTACCATGAGATCGGTGTCCGTCTCCATCTCTGTCACACCATGCTCCACCTGGATACGGGTGTTCATCTCCATAAAGTAGTACTCGCCGCTCTGATCGACGATGAACTCAATAGTACCTGCGCTGTTGTAACCTACAGCCTGTGCTGCAAGGGCCGCATCCTTATACATCCTCTGTCTTGTTTCATCACTGATAGCCGGAGAAGGGGACTCCTCGATAAGCTTCTGATGATTACGCTGCACTGAACAATCACGCTCACCAAGTGTAACCACATGACCGAACTTGTCACCGATGAGCTGCACTTCCACATGACGCGGATGCACCACAAGCTTCTCGATGTACATAGTATCATCGCCAAAGGCATTGGCAGACTCACGCTGCGCTGTATTGAAAGCATCTTCAAAATCGTCCCGGGAGAAACATTCGCGCATACCCCGGCCACCGCCGCCGGAGCTTGCCTTTATCATAACCGGAAATCCGATTTGCTCCGCTTCCTTCAATGCAATCTCCGCATCGTAAACAGGCTCTTTGGTACCCGGAACCACCGGAACGCCTGCATCCATCATCTTCTTACGGGCTGCCGACTTGTTGCCCATCTCATCGATGATGTCTGGATCCGGTCCGATAAATACAACGTCATTTTCCCGGCATCTTCTGGCGAACTCGCTGTTCTCAGACAGAAAACCGTAACCCGGATGGATGGCATCACATTCCATATTTAGTGCAGCGGTAATGATGGCATCCATATTTAAGTAAGAATCCCTGGCCGGACCTTCTCCGATACAGACTCTGAGATCTGCAAGTCTTACATGGAGGGCATCCTTATCTTCCTTGGAATATACCGCAACAGAGACTATGCCCATATCCCGGAGGGCTCTTATAACCCGCACCGCGATTTCTCCGCGGTTTGCAACCAACACTCGTTTAAACATCTGAACCTCCATGAGATAGCTTACAGTTTTTTAACTCTGAAAAGCGGCTGACCATACTCAACCTTCTGCTCATTGGAAACCAGCACTGCCTCGATCTCGCAGTCATAGTCTACTGAAATCTCATTCATCATCTTCATGGCTTCTACTATGCATACTGTCTCGCCTGCCTTGACAGTATCACCCACCTTGACATAAGCCGGGATTTCAGGGCCTGCTGCCGAGTAAAAGGTTCCCACTATAGGCGAAGTGATATTGACCTCAGTTTCATCATCAACTACGCCCACTGCGCCATTTCCCTGTACTGCGCCTGCAGGAATGTCTCCGACCTGCGCCGCTCCTGAAACTGCAACCGTTGCTCCCATCCCTCCGGCTATCACCGGAGGATTATCAAGCTTACTCATGGTGATCTTGAAATCCCCGTCTTTGATAGACATGGTCTTGAGAGTCGAACCCTCAAGAATCTTTACAAGTCCTGCAATTTTATCTAAATCCATCATTGGTCATCCTTTCCATCCGTAATTCTTTCAGCCAGATACCTCTGCCCCTTAAATATCGAAAAATTTTCAAATAATCTTCTTTACTTGTACTGTCTTTTTCATAATTCACAGGTCTCAAACAAACAGTTTTTCCAATCGCTGAGCGGTGAGTCTCACCTCAAGCACCTCTTTACACGGTTTATGGATACGGTTTCTGAATTCCTGATACTCATGCTCCTGCACCTTCAGAAGATGCTGTGCCTCCTCAACCGTAATTCTTGTGAATCTGATCTTATCGTCAATTCTTCGTTGTGCAACCTTCGGCAGGTCTACGCTTACCACCGTTCCGATTTTGGCATACCCTCCGGCTGTCTGGTGATCCGCCAGAAGTATGATCGGTTTTCCGTGAGCAGGCACCTGTATAGCCCCGAGAGCGATACCGTCGGAAATGATGTCCGATCCGGTCTTACTCTCTACAAACGGTCCGTCAAGTCTTACACCCATCCTGTCAAAATTACTTGATATGGTAAACTCACTGTTTAAAAAGGCGTCTATGCCCTTTGAGGAGAATGCTTCCTCCTGCGGTCCCATGACTACCCGGATAGTTGCACTGTTGCTGTCGAACTCATGAAGACTTAGTGTACGTGACAGAAAGTACGGGAGGTACTTTCTTCTTTTGATTCTGGTGGAAATATAATCTCCGTCCTGAAGTTTTCTTCCCTTAAATCCGCCGATACCGCATTTGAGATTTGTGCTTCTTGAACCCATCACAACCGGAACCTGCAGATAATTGGAGAAGGCGATATAGCAGGTTCGTCCCGTTCTTGCGGAACCCACCTTCAATACATCGCCTTTATTGACATAAATTGCTGTATACATAGGAACCGGATCGTCGTTAAGTTCCGGCCTGAAATCGCCGCCTGTGATAGCGATGATCTGACTGGAGGTGAACTCCAGCGTAGGTCCGATGAGGGTGCATTCCAGCACAGCCTCATTCTCCGGATTGTCCAAAAGAAGATTGGCTATGCGGAAAGACCGCTGATCCATAACTCCGCCGACATTAAACCCCTGGCTCTGATAACCGCTGCGTCCCAGATCCTGAACGGTAGTGAGAAGTCCACCCTTTATAACTCTGAAGCCCATCAGTCCTCTCCTTTCCGTACTCTGACTTGATACGTTCCGGCATCAACCGCTGCCTTGATATCGAGATATTCAGCCTCTGAAACCGGAACAAACCGGATATAGTCTCCCGCCTCCACAAGGATAGGTGTTTCCCGGGCAGGATCATAAGTCTTTACCGGAGTCATGCCCATAAGCTGCCAGCCTCCCGGTGAATCCATAGGATATATACCTGTCTGGGAGCCGCCAATGCCTACGGAACCGGCCGGTATCCTGACTCTCGGAGATGCAAGTCTGGGTGTATGTATCTTCTCATCAAGTCCACCGAGATATGTAAAGCCCGGCAGGAATCCAAGCATATATATGAGATAATCTGTGCCGGAATGTATCTTTATGACTTCTTCCTCCGACAGTCCTGCATGCTCCGCAATAGTCGAAAGATCCGGGCCGTAAGCTCCGCCATACAACACCGGAATCTCCCAGATTTTCTTCTGACCGGCTTCCTGATGAGACTCCATACGGACTATTGATTCCACTCTTTTGTAGAGAGCGTCATAGCTTATGACCAGCGGATTGTAATTAATGAGTAAGGAACAGTATGTCGGGATCATGTCAGTGATACCCGATATCTGCTGCGCCTTTATGAGCTTGGCCGCTGCTGCAATCCTCTGGTTGACAGAAGGCGATATGACCTGCTCAAACTGTATAAGGAGGGATGAATCCCCCTCCGGAACTATTCTTAGATTTTGCATAAGTGCTCCATTTGTAATTATGAAAAATGCACAGAACACGCACCGCTTATAACAGTTAAAACGATACATATCCCGTGCATTATTCTGGTTTTCTAACTTGTTATATTACAGCATCAGGATAACATCAACCAAATAACTTGCTGAAGTTTCTGAGTGACTTGACGCCAACGTAAGCTGAGATGATAACAACAATGATACCAAGAACGAGAAGTACTGTCGGATGCTTGTAATTTGCTCCCATTATTGACTTCTTCTGTGAAGCGATAAGTGATATTCCCAATGAGATCGGAAGAATCAGACCGTTAACTGCACCTGCGATGATAAGGAGTGCTGCAGGTGAACCGGAGATGATCATAACAAGAGTTGATACAGCAATGAAGCCGATAACCCAATAGTTCTCATGATCTGCGATACTCTTGTTGAAGGTCTTCAGGAAAGATACAGATGTATACGCTGCACCGATAACTGATGTAACTGCTGCACAGAGAAGAACAAGTCCTGCAAATCTATAACCTAACTCACCTGCTCCCTGACGGAATGCATCTGCTGCAGGGTTAGCGCTGTCGAGAGTTGCCCCCTTGGCAACTACACCAAGAACTGCAAGGAAAAGAAATACTCTTACAAGTGCTGCGATGAGGATACCTGTTACTGAACTCTTGGTAACATCCTTCATCTTGCTCTCGCCTGTCATACCGGCATCGATGAGTCTGTGTGCTCCTGAAAATGTGATATATCCGCCTACAGTTCCACCGAGAAGTGTAAGTATAGCCGGGAACAGAGCACTGTATCCTGTTGATGGTGCAAATGTATTGACCACTGCGTCTCCAACAGGTGGCTTAACGATAAGGATAACTACGAAGATAACTGCGATCATAACGCCGCCGAGAATCTTAACAAGTGTATCCATCACGCCTTTGGCATTTTTAGAAAGGAAAACCGCGATAGCGATAGCACCGGTAAGTACATATCCTACTGTTGTCGGGATACCGAGCAATGTATTGAAACCAAGTGCTCCGCCGCCGACATTTCCTATATTAAATACAAGACCGCCCAGCACGATGAGCGCTGACAGGAAATATCCAAGACCCGGAAGGACTTTATTGGCGATATCCTGTCCTCTCAAACCTGTAGCACAAAGTACTCGCCAGATATTGAGCTGTGCGATAGCCGCAAGGATAACCGACGCCAGAATGACAAATCCGAAGCTTGCCTGATGCTGACCCGTGAAAGATGATGTCTGTGTCAGGAATCCCGGTCCTATAGCACTGGTAGCCATAAGAAATGCTGCGCCAAGAAGTGCTCCGCTGCTTTTCTTTTTGGCAGGTGTTTTTGTACCAAGCGCTGCATCCGCATTTCCTGCATTTACTGTTCCATCAGCGTTAGCAGCCATTGCCATCGAAGCATTTTTGTTGTCGTTCATAGTTAATCCCCCTCCATGTAATTGTATATAGGTGGTTCAACAGATATAACTTCGAGACTATGTTGTTTAAACGTTCATAGATATGTTTAATCATGATTAAAGACATAGTTAAGGACTTGAACAGCATTTACATCTATTTTTATGTCCATTTTAGTTATAATTCTGTGAATCAGCTTTAAGTTATAGTTATATGATAAAGTGAATCGTCCATAAATGCAAGGTATTTTTCTATATTTTTAATCTTTTTTCGGAGGTTGATCTTTATTTGTGATTATAGGACGCACTAATCCGTGTCCGTTATAATTATAGGTATATAGCTATCATAAGTATAGGTGATTTCTATAAAAAAGAAGCCTGAGCATCGCTCCGACTCCCTTCTTGCCATCTATGCCGCAATGCGAAACATCATCCCGCAACTATCCGAGACAGCTCTTTATAATACTTCTTCGTATATGGTATTTCGATTCCTGCTTTATCAGCTTTCCTTATGACCGCTCCCAAAAATGCATCAAGTTCCGTTGGTCTCCCTGCATCTACATCTCTTTTAAGTGAAGAGGTGGCATTGTATGGCTGCTTTTCCATACAGTAGTCATACTTCACTTTCGCTGTGCCTTCAGGGATATTTACCCCTTCCGCATATCCTACCTTCTCTGCCTCCTTCATCAGTTCATACAGATCCTGTGACCATTCACTGTTTTCACGAATTGCTCCTGAAGTAGTGCGATAACGTGCGGTAACAACATTAAAACCACAGTTAAGTATAAACTTCTGCCACACTTCCGACATGATGTCATCCGTATATCTCACATCAAACTCAACACTCTTGAAGAGCTCATAAACCTTTTTAGCTGCCTCAACATGACGTTCATCCCGGAGCTTTGAGCCAACGAACAGATGAGTATACTGACCGGATTGCCTGATAGAGTAGTCAGGTTCCTTGGAAGAAATGGTATAGATGAGTGAGTCCACAACTACAGCTTCCGGAAACAGCTCTCTCATGCGGTCACCGGGTTCAACGCCATTCATAACCGCCATAACTATAGTATCTTTTCCTATACAAGGACGCACCTGCTCCGCAATCTTGTCTATGGAATAGTTCTTACAACAGATAAAAACGTAATCCTGTTCCGGCATCCCCTCTGTGTTTTCTACCACTTGAGCCGGATGCATGGTACTGTCGCCATAAAACTCGCTCTTCAAAACAAGGCCCTTTTCTTTGAGAACCTCCGCATGTTTTCCTCTTGCAACAAGCGTCATCCGGCTCTCGTACTTACGTCCCAGAACCGCCGCAAGCTGTCCGCCAACCGCGCCAATACCTGCCACTGTAATCCTGCAATCTCCCATGTTTACCTCCTGACTTTATAAATTCTTTATTTGACTTTCCTTTAACAAATACTAAAATCATATATAGTGAGACCTAACTTGTAGACAAATCCCCCTTTGTCCATGGGCTGGGTCTTTACTTTTGCTTATTTTTTCCTGATTCTATGCAGCTGCGGCCTTAAAATGATTTCCGGCACGCAAGTCCCTTCTCTCGCTGTAAGCGCATACTCAACTGCATCTGCTACATCTTCCGGAGTTAAATGTGCATCCATCGCCGGATCAGCTTCAAAATCTGCATTTCTGTAAAGATTTGTTTCCGTCATATCAGGCATGATAGCCGTGACTCCTACTCCATACTTCCTAGCCTCATCAAACAGACTTCTGCTGAAACTGAGAAGTCCTGCCTTGGTAGCGCCATAAGCCACTCCGTGGGGATTACTGGAGATTGCCGTAACGGATGAAATATTTATGATATCACCCTTATTTTTTTTGAGCGTTCTAAGCAGCTGCTGCGTCAGAATCATAGGAATCTCCAGATTGACTCTCACCATCTCCCCTATCTTTTCGGGATTTAGTTCTTCATGAAGTCCATAGTATGCGGTGCCGGCATTGTTGACAAGCACTTTGAGAGATATATCCGGCTCCTTCAGGATCTCTCTTACAATTTGAAGAAGCTTACCGGTCTCTCTCAGGTCACATACGATCCTGTGAAATGCTTCCGGTTCGCCGCAGCCTGTCCCGGATGAACCGGTACCCTTTTCGATCTCATGAGATCTTTCCGGCATATTTCTTTCATTATCAAAATGTCTCCCTATGCCATACACCTCATAACCCATTTGGAGAAGTCTCTCCGCTATCGCTTCTCCTATCCCGGAAGATGCCCCCGTAACTATCGCTGCCTTCCTGCTCGCTTCACACATACACGATTCCTTTCTCTTCTCATATTATGATGTGAGTGTCAAA
>DGVW01000061.1 GCA_002396005.1 Oribacterium sp. UBA4274 | reverse complement strand
TTCGCTATCCGTGAGGGTGGTAGAACAGTAGGATCTGGAAGAGTTATTTCTATCATTGAGTAATTCTTTGATTCAGAATTGCATATAATGTATTTTCAGGAAGCGTAGAGTTTTCTCTACGCTTCTTTTTTATATAATTACAATAATATGTTGCAGTGGTGTCATAATACTATGATAGAAATAAGGTGTGGATTATAACGACGGGCTGTCTAATGTAGAAATAAGTCGATGATTATAACGATAAATAATTCAGGTTTTGCCACATGAAATAATGTCATAATATTGTGAGAGTATTGTAACTTTTTTGGGAATGATGATTGTAGTAAAATGTATATGTAAAATTTTGCACATATGTGAGAATTTGGTAGTTGGATGTTTTCAGAGCTATTAGTACGCTCTCATAGCTTTGTATAGAAGCCGGGTATACCAGTATCTATATGTCGTAGATAAAGGACGAAAAAGCATGCGTTAATAAAGGAGATTTATATGTATGATTCTGAATTTGCAGCATATTTAGGTATATTTATAATTATGGCTGTAGTTGTTTTGTTTATAGGCTTGGTTATCTCTATTCTGAATATAGTGGTTAATTGGCGTATATTCGAAAAAGCGAACATTCCCGGTTGGGCGGCACTTATCCCTGTATATAATTATTATTGCTTTTTTAAACTTGCCTGGAATCCTATATACTTTTGGATTGCATGTCCTATAAATATTGCAATATCTGCTTTATATGTCATGCAGAAATATGATTTGCTTATGGATTTACGCTTTTATTTACTGTTTTGGGTACTGTGTTTCCTGAATATGATTTTGAGAGGATTTCTGAAATACAATATTGCAAAAAGCTTTGGGCAAGGCTTTCCTTTCTTCATAGGCCTCTTTTTATTTGAATTTGTGTTCAAGATCGTTCTGGCTTTTGCTGATGATAAGTACATTGGTAATGCTATAATGAGGAGGAATATAGATGGAGCTATAGGGTATTATGATTCTCAAAATCAAAACTATGGAAATGTGAATAAGAAAGCGGATGATTATAAAAATTTTGATTTTGCTTCTAATAATTTTCAGCGTCCTACTGAAGACAGGGAAGATACCTATACAGAATCATAATTACGAGATATGTATAAATATGAATTTATGATTTTTAAATATTTATATTTAAGGAGACGAAGTATGAGAATAGTAAATAAAGCATTTTGGATAGCTACAGTTTTTTCTATACTATCTGCAGGCATGGCCTTTGCTGCAAATGATGTACCTACTGATGTAAGCATTAATCAAAGTGGATGCGATATCACAGTTTCCTGGGTTGCTCCTGATTTTGAAGGAATAGATAAGTATCAGGTTCAGGTATATAAACAGGGTTCATCGTCTGATTCAAAGAGTAAAAGTGCAACTGTGGATGCTGATGATACCAGCGCAGACTTCACCTTGAATCAGAAAGGTTATTACTACGCAAGAGTCAGAATGAGGGATGTAAATAATAAGTGGCATAGTTATTCTTCTGAAAGTAATACTATAACAGTCACCAGTGCGGACACAGGTTCAAGTGGATCCGGATCAGGTTCGAGTACTGCTGTTGTTCCGAATGTGATATACACAACAAACTATACTGGCGGCAACACTTCATATAATAATAACGGCACAGTGTATAATACCTATGTAAAAGGACCTACTGCAGGGAATATGGCTACACAGGGTATGACAAAACTGAATGATCCTAATGCTATGAATCCTACATTTAACAATACTTACAGTTCTTCATCAAGCGTAGTTAATTCAAAGCATGTTGCTGCGTTTACTTATGCACACACCGGATGGCAATTTGAGCAAAATGGTGGAATGTGGTACCTCAATGCAGATGGTTCGTATCCGGTAAGTACATGGGTTCAGATTGATGGACATTATTATCATTTTAATCCGACAGGTTATCTTGAAGTTAATACCTGGGTGTTGGAGGGTGACGGTTGGCATTATGTTGGTAATGATGGTATAATGTGCACCGGTTGGAGAAATATCAATAACAAGTGGTACTACTTTAATACCAATAACGGTAAACTTGAAGGTCCTGGACTCATCACCGTAGATCAGAAGTATTATTATATTGATCGTAACGGTGCCCGAGTTGAGAATGGATGGGTCAACGGATATTATTACGGAGCGGATGGAGCATTAACTAATGGAAAATAAGCATAATGACATCAAAGAGAGTAAAATGCAGGATAAATCCGATAGAACGGAACAGCAGAATGATTTCAGTGATCAGGGGGCTGAAGTAAGACCTAAGAGGAAAAATGCACGAAGACAGACAGCGATGCATAGAAACAGATGGTATGATTTTTACCTTGAGTTATACAAAAAGCCTCAATTGGCGATAATCCCGGTGCTTATCATTTTGATCTTGATTCTAATTGTTCTGTATAATAGAAATGTTAAACACGGT
Source organism: Oribacterium sp. UBA4274 (assembly GCA_002396005.1). Classification (GTDB taxonomy): domain Bacteria; phylum Bacillota; class Clostridia; order Lachnospirales; family Lachnospiraceae; genus Oribacterium. Next base: position 12,455 of record DGVW01000061.1, on the reverse strand, counting down.
GCAACACGTGTTGAGAGTACTGTGGCAGAAACTGAAACAGTGGAGCAGGTTTCTGCTACTGAAACTCAGCCTGAAACTGAGGATCCTACGCTTGTTCATGAATACTATGACGAGTATTTGACTGCGTTTTTTGATAAGTATTTCAACGCCAGACTTGCGGCGGATACAGATGCTCTTTATGCTATCACAGGAGTTAGTAATCAAACTGAAGAGCAAACGGAGCAATTCCATAAGCAGCTTGAGACTCAGGCCGGATATATTGAGGCTTATCAGGATATAAAGCAATATGCTGTCAAGGCTCTTGAAGATAATTCAAAGCTTGTTTTTGTAACGTACAATGTCAAGTTCCGTCGCATTGAAACACTGGCACCGGGTATTATGTATTGTTATATTAAGGTAAACGATGCCAATGAGTTTGAGATAGTTGAAAATCTCACCCCGGAGGAAACAAAGTTTGTAAATGAGTACATTACAAATCACGAAGAGGTTCAGGAACTGATAAACAGCAGTAATTCAAAACTGTTACAGGCTATTTCAAGTGATGAGCGACTGGCTGTAATCTATGATGCTTTCCAGAGCGGACGTATCTATACTGACAGTCATGAAACGATAGACAGTGAGGTATCACTCATTGAAGTTGATGGAGCTGAGGTTACGGAAGTATCAGAATCAAGCGCATCATAAGATTATGAAGGTGTGGTCAAGAGACTGCACCTTTTTTATTGCTTTAATCAAATTACAATCTATGGCAAGATGTGTATATGTGGTATATAATAGATTGAATTTGCGGTAAGTTTTTATAAGTATATCGTCAGACAATAATATCTTGTCGTGAGACAACAAAGGAGAAATATATGGAAACAAAAGATTTTTACTATGATTTACCTGAAGAATTGATTGCACAGGATCCTCTGGAAAAAAGATCTGATTCAAGACTTTTGGTAGTGGACAAGCATACCGGTGCCATCAATCATAAACATTTTTATAATATCATCGATTATCTCCATAAGGGTGACTGTCTTGTTATAAATGATACAAAGGTAATACCTGCGAGACTTCATGGTGTAAAGGAAGAAACCGGAGCGCATGTTGAGGTTTTGCTCCTGCAGAGAAAGTCAACAACTGATTGGGAATGTCTCGTTAAGCCGGGTAAGAAGATGAGAAACGGTGCAAGAGTTTCTTTTGGAGATGGTCTCTTGAAGGGTGAAGTAATCGATACGATCGATGATGGTAATCGAATCATTCGCTTTGAATTTGATGGCATCTGGGAGGAAGTTTTGGACAAGCTTGGGGAGATGCCAATTCCGCCATACATTCATCATCAGCTTAAGGAACGAGAGAGATATAATACTGTATATGCCAAGAATGATGGCTCAGCAGCGGCGCCTACAGCGGGTCTTCACTGGACTAAGGAGCTTCTCGAAGCTGTTAAGGCAAAGGGTGTTGAAATAGCGCACATAACTCTGCATGTAGGACTGGGTACCTTCAGACCGGTTAAGGCTGAAAAACTGGAGGAACATCATATGCACAGCGAGTTCTATATAGTTGAGCAGTCAGAAGCTGATAAGATAAATAAGGCCCATGCTGAGGGGCACAGAGTAATATGCACAGGAACCACATCCTGCAGAACGGTGGAGTCCGCATCACTTCCTGACGGTACAATGCCTGCAGCCTCAGGATGGACAAGTATCTTTATCTATCCTGGATATAAGTTCAAATGTATGGATGCATTAATAACAAACTTCCATTTGCCGGAGTCTACACTTGTTATGCTGGTGTCAGCATTTGCAGGAAGAGAGCATGTACTGAGGGCCTATAATGTGGCCGTTCGAGAGAAGTACCGTTTCTTTAGTTTCGGTGATGCATGCTTTTTTGCAGATCTTCATAATGACAAAGAGCTTCCTCAGGAGCTTGATCCGACAGAAAACAAAGAAGTTCAGTTTAGTCCGGAAGATGAAGTGGAACCAATCATAAAATAAATGTAAAACTTAGGTATTAGAAATGAGAATAAATAAAAGATTATCAGAGCTGGGTGTATGCTCACGAAGAGAGGCAGACAGACTGATCGAGGCGGGGCGCATAACTGTTAACGGTAAGGCTGTAGAGATGGGACAGCAGGTCACAGAGGCCGATTCCATTGAACTGGACGGCAACTGTGTAAACCCACATGCATTGAATGCCAATGCCAAAAATCCGGAGGAACGCTATCTTCTGGAAACTGAGTCCCGCAAGATGAGTCAGCGTTATGGCGGGCAGATTTCAAAAGACGGTGTAGACTATGATAAGCCGGAACCTGTTCTGCTTGCGTATTACAAGCCTCGGGGAATTGTATGTACAACATCTGACAAGGATAAGGCGCCAAATATCATTGAAGCTATAAATTATCATTGCCGCATATATCCGATCGGCAGATTGGACAAGGAATCAGAGGGACTGATACTGTTGACTAATCAGGGAGATCTGGTAAACCGTATCAATCGAGCCAGAAACTACCATGAAAAAGAGTACGTTGTTTCTACGGATAAGCCGCTTACAAAGGATTTCCTCAATAAGCTGGCAGATGGTGTATATATTGAAGAGCTGGACGTTACAACAAGACCGTGTGAGGTTTGGCAGGATATGACATTACCTCCAAAGGTAAGACAGCATGAATTCCATATTGTAATCACACAGGGACTTAATCGTCAGATCAGAAGGATGTGTGCTGCATACGGTTATACAGTTAAAAAGCTTAAGAGAATCCGTATCATGAATCTGACACTGCATGGGCTGAAGCCGGGGCAGTACAGAGAGATTGAGCTAAGTGAGCTGACAGATGATATTGATAGTATATGATGTCAGTGTTAAAAATTCAGGAATATAGTTTGCAGAGGTGAAAGATGGCTGATCAAGAACAGCAAAAGGATATAAAACTTTATAACGGTGAGAATACTCGCATGAAGGAGTTGGTGGATACTCTCAATGAGGCGGCAAGAGTCTACTATGTTGAGGGTAATGAAATCATGTCCAATTTTGAGTATGATCGCCTTTATGATGAGCTGCAGGTTCTGGAGAAAGAAACCGGCATTATACTTAAGGACTCTCCGACACAGAGAGTTGGTTTTCCGGTTCTTTCCGAACTGCCTAAGGAACGCCACAAGAGTCCTATGCTGTCTCTTGATAAGACGAAGTCTGTTGATGATCTTGCTGCATGGCTTTCAGATAAGGAAGGACTTCTTAGCTGGAAGATGGATGGACTTACTGTTGTGCTCACCTATCACGATGGAGAGCTGATAAAAGCGGTTACGAGAGGCAATGGTGAGGTTGGGGAGGTTATCACCCACAATGCACGTGTGTTTGATAATGTTCCGACAAAAATTGAATTTAAGGGTGACCTGATTCTGAGAGGCGAGGCTATCATTACGTATTCTCAGTTCAACAAGATAAATGAAGCCATTTCGGAAGCCGATGCCAAATACAAGAATCCGCGTAACCTGTGTTCCGGTTCAGTTCGGCAGCTTGATGCAAGGGTAACTAAGAGCCGTCATGTAAAGCTTATGGCATTTGCTCTGGTAAGCGCTCAGGAACAGACTGGAGAGTCGGTGAATTTCGAAAACTCAAGGGAAAAGGAGTATTTGTTCCTTAAGGCGCAGGGATTCGATGTTGTAGATTATAAAAAGGTAACAGCGGAAAATATCCGTGAAGCAGTTCAGTGGTTTTCCGAGGAGATAAAGACCAATGATTTCCCATCAGACGGGCTTGTACTGATATACGAGGATATCGCTTATGGTCTCAGCCTCGGTCGTACAGCCAAATTTCCGAGAAATGCCATCGCCTTCAAATGGAGTGATGAGCAGGCAGAGACCACACTTCGTGAGGTTGAATGGTCACCTAGCCGTACAGGACTCATCAATCCGGTAGCAATCTTTGATCCGGTGGAGCTGGAGGGGACTACAGTAAGTCGTGCCAGTCTCCATAATATTTCGTATTGTGAGGATATGGAGCTTGGTATCGGAGATAGGATCACTGTATATAAGGCAAATATGATCATTCCGCAGATTGCGGATAACCTTACAAAATCCGGAAACCTGAAGCCTGCTAAGATGTGCCCGGCCTGTGGTCATGAAACAGAGATCAGATCAGAAAATGAAGCGAAATTCCTATATTGCAGTAATCCGGACTGTCCTGCCAAGAAGCTGAAGAATTTCTCTCTGTTTGTCAGTCGTGATGCCTTAAATGTTGATGGACTCAGCGAACAGACATTGGAAAAGTTTATCGGTCACGGATTTATCCATACCTACAGTGATATCTTTCACTTGGACAGATATAGAACAGAAATCGTCAATATGGACGGATTCGGAGAGAAGAGCTACGAGAATCTGACTGAAGCCGCAGAAAAATCAAGTCATACTGAACTTTACAGAGTGATTTATGGTCTTGGTATCGCGGGTATCGGTCTTGCCAATGCCAAGATGCTGTGCAGATTTTTTGGAGACGATATCGGAAAACTGAGGAGTGCTTCTGTTGAAGATCTGTTAGAGATAGACGGTATAGGTCAGGTACTTGCTGAGAATATCGTAAAGTATTTCAGAGATGCCGATAAGATGGCATTGTTAGACGAGCTGCTTGGCGAGCTTGAGATAACCAAAAGAGAGGACGAAGAAGGTACGCCGAAGACATTGGAAGGAATGTCGGTAGTTATCACCGGTTCTTTAAATCACTTTTCAAATCGTAAGGAACTACAGGAGCTTATAGAAAAAGCAGGAGGAAGGGCAGCAGGCTCTGTTTCGGCAAAGACCGCTTATCTTGTGAACAACGATATCACTTCAACCTCAGGAAAGAATAAAAAAGCAAAGGAGCTTGGAGTTCCTATTGTTACAGAAGAAGATTTTATCAAGATTCTTGAAGGAAAAAATGACTGAGAGTGATGTGGCAATTTAAACTGGAGGATTCATGATTTTTAACTCGTTGGAATTTCTTGTATTTTTTCCGATTGTGCTGCTGATTTATTATATCGTTCCCAAGCAGATTCAGAATTTCTGGCTTCTCCTGGCAAGTTACTGCTTCTATGGAAGCTGGGGCCTCAAATACGCAGGACTGCTCTTTCTGATTACGCTGCTGACTTATATTGCCGGTTTGGTGGTGGGTCATCGTTCACGAGCGGTCAGAATCGATCCGCTTGCGGATAGAGAAATCGAGGCGGATTTTAGCTCGAGAGTCAGTAAAAAGCACAGAAATAAGACTTCAAAGACATTGTCAAAGGAAGATCAGAGAAAAAGATTGTATCTTGCACTATTCTTATGTGTTCTGTTTGGGGTTTTATGCTTTTATAAGTATACAGGTTTTCTTCTTTCCAATGTTTCTGCACTTATGATGAGACTTGGAGTAGGCTTTACAGTCAGTGCGCCAAGTCTTATGGTGCCTGTGGGCATGTCTTTTTTTGTGTTTCAGGCCGCAGGATATCTTATCGATGTCTACAGAGAGGAGATGCCACCGGAGTCAGATCTTTTAAGACTTGCTTTGTTCATAAGCTTTTTTCCGTCGCTTCTTTCAGGTCCTATAGGCAGGGCACCGGATCTGATCCCGCAGTATAAAAGGACAAGGTCCTTTGAGTGGGACAGGTTTTGCGAGGGAGCTCTTACGATGCTTTGGGGCTATTTCATGAAGCTTGTTATAGCGGACAGAGCTGCTATTCTTGTAAACTTCGTTTATGGTAATTATCATGAGCTTTATGGTTGGACCATAGTTCTTGCAACTGTTATCTATGCGGTGGAAATATACTGTGATTTCTGTGGATATTCAACCATTGCAACAGGTGCTGCAAAAATCCTTGGCATAAAACTCATGGAAAATTTCGATTGTCCGTACTTCAGTGTATCGGTTCAGGATTTTTGGCGCCGCTGGCATATATCTCTTTCAAGCTGGTTCAGGGATTATCTGTATTTTCCGCTTGGGGGAAGCCGCTGTAATTTCATAAGAAGGTACTTCAATATCCTGGTGGTTTTCATAGTCAGTGGCCTCTGGCATGGAAGTCAATGGAGCTATATAGTCTGGGGAGCTTTAAATGGGCTATATCAGATAATCGGAAATATCCTTATGCCGGTACGCACATTGATTCTTGGGATTTTCGGATTTGATAAAGATGTGCTTAATTTAAAGAAGAACCCGGCTATGGCAGGAAGCATGAAGGTATATGATTCTCAGGCGCCCGCTGCTGATTTTCTCACTCCGTGGGAGAACAGTATCATGAAGAAAAAGCTGGATGAAGAGAATCTTTCACGGAGACTGTTTTATGAAAGTGCGGTTGTGTCGTCAGAACCCGGTGAAGGGGATGACAACGATGGACGGAGAACAGGTTTGTTCGGCATGAGCAAAAGTGAGAGGGAATACGATTTAAGTGACTTAAAGATGGGCATTCTCAAGCTTGTGCGGATAATGATAACATTTGCACTTATCGACTTTTCCTGGCTTTTCTTCAGGGCGGCAGGTTTAAGAGATGCAGTCCTCATGATAAAGAGAGTACTCGGAGACTTTTATCAGGGAGCTTTCAGCCTGACAGATCTATATAATTTGGGCCTTGATATGAAGAATTTCTGGCTTCTTATAATCTGCTGTATCATCCTGATGATGAGTGATTATGTTAAGTATCATGGCGGCAATTTAAGTCGATGGATACTGAAGCGACCGATGGTTATACGAGAATTTATTATAGCGGCAGCTATTTTGTTTGTTTTGATTTTTGGAATCTGGGGCAACTCATATGATGCCTCAAGTTTTATTTATTTCCAGTATTGATGGGTTTTGTATGAGAATTTGGAAACGGATTGTTTCGCTTGTTCTGGTGGCAGGCTTTGTGGCCGGTGGAATATTTTTGGGCGATAAACTTACGACACGAGGTGTCAGTCAGCAAAAATACGTTAAGTTCTTTTCGGAAAAGCAGGATTATGATGTGCTGTTTTACGGTTCCAGTCATGTATTGAGTGGAATTCAGCCTATGGAGCTATGGAAGGGCTACGGTATCACAAGTTATAATCTGGCAGGTCATGCGGCATCTCTCGGTATGTCCTACTGGGTGCTCAGGGAGAGCCTTCAGTATCATAAGCCGAAGCTTGTAGCGCTTGATATTTATGATATGTATGCCTTTGATCAGCCTTATATGGATATAAGCTTTATGCATTATTCGCTGGATGCTTATCCTCTAAGTAAGCTAAAATATGAGGCAGTTCAGGACCTTCTCAGAAATGACACGACCGCTGCCAGGATGGAGCTGCTTTTTCCTTTCTCTGTTTATCACAGCAGATGGAATGAGGTGACATCTGATTCTATAAGGCAATCTTTTGACAAGAATCTTTTTAATCCTTACTGTGGTTCAGAGGCACGATATGGCGTTGCGGTACCAAATTCGATTGACAGAGTGCCGGCTGAGGACATGACGGAAGGCTCAGAGGGCGCTGACGATTATATAAAAAGGTTTGTGGAAACCTGCAGGAGTGAAGGCGTAGACATTTGCTTCATAAGAGTTCCGTATCCGGCCTCCACGGACAATCAAAGAGCTGAGAACAGAGTACTGAAGCTCGCAGAGGAACTGAAGGTTCAGATCATCGACATGATGTATGATGTTGAAAATGACGGGAAACTCAGTTCGATAGTGGTTGATTGGGATACCGATCTCGTAGATCCAAACGCTCATTTAAATGCTCTTGGTGCTTATAAGGTGACGAGATTTTTAGGTGAGTGGTTTACGAGAGTTTACGGTTTTGAGAATAAACTCACGAACCCGGCTTATGAAAGCTGGAATGAGGATTATAAAAATGTCTATCTACCGGCTTTGACGGTGGATCTCAAACTGCAATCGGATTTCAAAACCTGTCTTATGCTGGCAGCTTATCCGGAATTCGAGACGGAACTCTCGCTGACAGGGCTTTATAAAGGTGATGATGTCTGTGACAAACTCATTAAGAGCCATAATGATCTTATCACCACCAAGAAAGTGACTTCTATAGGTGAAGATGAGATTGATAAAAGAGCATATTTTGATCTTGATGGAGAGACTGCAGTGACAGACCCGGATCCAGAGACACTCGCTCAACCAGTAGCTCGTATGGTTGTAAAGAACCGAGAAACCGGAGAGGTATTGGTGGACAGGACATTTTTTCAGTAATGACGTATGGATGCATACTCATTCGGCAGAAGCCAACTTAGGACTGATACCAAATTGATATTGATAGGACAGTTCTAAGACTGGTGCGAATTGATATTGACAGGACGTTCTTAAGACTGCTGAAAGTAATATTGAAAGGACATTTTGATGAATACTGACAACTTTGATATATTTTTTCCACATATAGGAATCGGCATAGAGCACCTGAAAAACGATATAACTGTGTTTGGTTTCAGAATAGCTTATTACGGAATCATTATCGGAATCGGCATGGTACTGGGTTTCCTCATTGCAAGCAGGGACTACAAGCGTCGTGGTCTGAATGTTGACAATATCCAGGATATGGGACTGTATACAGTTATATTTGCCATCCTTGGTGCCAGAGCTTACTATGTGATTTTTGAGTGGAGCTATTACTCACAGCACCTTGATGAGATTCTCAATATCCGGCAGGGCGGGCTCGCGATTTATGGCGGTATCATCGTAAGTGTCATCGGCTGTAGTATTTTCTGCAAGGTTAAGAAGATCAATGTTCTGTCAATGATGGATTCGGCAATCCTCGGACTCATTACAGGACAGAGTGTCGGGCGTTGGGGTAATTTCTTTAATGCTGAGGCATTCGGCGGATACACAGATGGATTTTTTGCCATGCGGTTAAAGGAGAGCATCGTAAATCCCAATATGCTAAGCGCAGATGTTCTGAACAAGGCGCAAAGGATAGGTTCGGAGATGTTTATCCAGGTGCATCCTACATTCTTTTATGAATCCATGTGGAATCTGTGTACTTTGATAATTTTTTATAACATGGCTCCAAAGAAGAAGTTTACAGGACAGATTTTCTTTCAGTATCTGTTGACCTATGGTGTCGGTCGTTTCTGGATAGAGGGACTGCGTACGGATTCGTTGTACCTGTGGGGGACTAACATCGCGGTATCGCAGATGCTGTCAGGTATTCTTGCCATAGTGGGATTGACACTCCTTATATATAACTTTAATAAGGTTAAAAAGCAGGGAACTGACAAAACGCTGAGAGAAGAACTTGAAGCGCTTAAGAAACCTGATGCAGTAAAGACAGAAGCTCAGGACGGGGAGACAGTTAAGCAGTCCTGAGGTATACATAATTAATTTCAAGTTGGCATAGTTTTCAATTATAAAACAGGAAACTGAAAGGATGACAAGGTAACATGTTTTCAAAGTTTAAGCTGACGATTCTGCTGGCAAATATTGCAGCGGCTTTGTTTATGTTCCTGGTGTTCAGATATATTATTAATGATTCATTCACCACTAACAGTTCGGGAGCCATCTATGGTGCCACTTTTCCGGATCTAAGCGTTGATGTTTACTCGGAACTAGAAGCTGAACTGGAGGCCAATATTCATTCCCAGAATGCGGTGTTTAAGGTGAGAGATGCCGGTTGTTCTGTGGAAAATCAGGCAAAACAGATTCAGGAGCTTGCGGAATCGGGGGCTGAAACTGTTTTTGTATGTCCGGTAAAGTCGGATGGGCTGGATGAAGCATTAGAAAAAGCCAAAGAAATGGGCTGCAGAATCATTACTTTGGGTAATATATATAAATCCGGTGAGTATATCGATTATGCGGTTTCATCAGAAAATCATGAAGCCGGGCTGCAGATGGCCAGCACTCTTGCAGGTGCGATTGATAAAGGAAAAATCCTTATAATCGGGGAAGAAGACTCGTTATTATCTCAAGAGAGAATAACGGGTTTTTCAGAGTATTTTCAGATGAATGATGCCTTTGACGCATCAGATGTGATACTGACTGATGGTAAGTCGGAGACGGTGATGGAGAAAGTGTCGGAAAAACTCAGAGGTTCCGGAGGATATGATGCCATATTTGCAACCTCGGACAGGATAGGTATCGGCGCATACGGTGCCTTAAAAGAACTGGGGCATGCTGGAAAGATCCCGATCCTTACGGTGGATGGAAGTCCGGACGGCAGAAAGATGGTCAAGGCCGGAAAGTTTTATGCTTCGTCCGGAATATATCCTTCAGAGATAGCAAAAAGAGCTGTGGAGCTGAGTTTTTATGATGAACGGGATGAGAAGATTGAGATAAAAAGGATTCCTGTAAGGCTCATAACAAAAACCACTATATCATCCTATGATTTGAGTAAATGGAAATAATCGCATAGATAGGAGGTACAGAGGATGCTATGAAAGACAGCGAGGCACTGAAACGTATACGCTTGATCATGCTGGATATAAATGTGATTTGGCTCGTGTTCTACGTTATACTTGTTAATTATACCAGCAGGAAAATTGTTGACTCTCAGGGAGCAAAAAGCTTTATTGAATCGTTATCATTTATTCCCGGGCAACCATGGAAAACAGGCATATATACATTTACACTTGTTCTCGTGCTGGGGACAGTTATGATATGCGGACGGAAGATTCTGAAGGGCAGGACTGCTTTTTTATTTTATACATTGCTGGAAATATTTTTGGGATTAATGCTATTTCGTGTTACGAACAGCAGCTTCAGTAATATATTACTGATTGTAGCTGCCGATATTCTGGCATTTGCATGTGATGATATATACAAGCTTATAGCTTTTCTTCTGATACTTGTTTTATATGTTGTTACGGATGCGGGAATACATCCCTTTGCAGGAGAGAGGATAGAGCTTACAGTTTATCTTGACTATTATTCGGATTTAGTGAGGTCGGAGATCACAACATTTGGCAATATTGTTAAATCAGGAACTGTCCTTTTATTTATGTATTACATGGTCATGTTCATGAGGATCACTGCTGAGGAAAATGAGAGGATAAGGCAGCTTAACGAGGAGCTTGATAGGGCAAACGAAGAATTGAAATCATATGCCAAGACTGTTGAGAAAATGTCTGAAACAAGAGAGAGAAACAGGCTTGCGAGAGAGATACATGATACACTGGGACATACCCTCACCGGTATCATATCAAGTCTCGATGGCTGCATAACACTTATAGATATTTCGACAGATGCCACCAGGAAGCTGCTTGAGAAAACACGTGATGTTGCGAGACAGGGGATGGTTGATGTAAGGAGATCTGTGAGTGCATTAAGGCCTGATGCATTGGAAAAACAGAGCCTAAAAGAAGCATTGGAGGGTATAATAAATGATGCACAGACCACTGCCGGGGTTAACATTAATTCAAGTCTGGATATAGATGATGTGAGATTTGCAGAGGATGAAGAGGATGCCATCTACAGAACGGTTCAGGAAAGCATTACAAACGCAATAAGGCATGGAGAGGCCCGGAATATTGAAATCGGGCTTCTGCATAAGGATGGGAGAGTTATCATTGATGTGACCGATGATGGTAAAGGCTGTGAAAATATAGAAAAGGGCTTCGGCCTCAGACACATGCAGGAAAGAGTTCAGCTGCTTAATGGCAGTCTCTTGTATGAAAGTAAATGTGGTTTTCATGTTCATGCGGAAGGGCCTATCCGTTGGGGACGTATATAAATAGGGTTAACAGGCACCGGAGGGAAGTATCATGGGGAAAATAAAAGTACTTGTTGCAGACGATCAGGAGCTCGTGAGGGAAGGACTGGGAATAGTACTGAGCAATAGGCCGGAGATAGAATATATGGGCGCGGTCGGGGACGGAAGAGAAGTCATCAGGGCGGTCAGAAAAGAAAAGCCTGACGTAATACTCATGGATGTCAGAATGCCGGAGATGGATGGCGTTACTTGTACAAAAATCATAAAAGAACAATATGATGATATAAAGATCATAATTCTGACAACCTTTGATGATGACGAATATGTTCTGGGAGCTTTACGGGATGGAGCAAGCGGTTATCTTTTAAAAGGCACATCAATGAAAGATCTTGTGAATGCAATACAGATGGTCAATAGCGGAAGTGCCATGATAAATCCTGACATTGCGGCAAAAGTGGTTAACCTTTTTTCAAAAATGGCACAGGGAAGTTTCTCTATCAAGGTCAGAAGTGATGGAATAAAAGAACTTGGCAATACCGAAAGAAAAGTCACACGACTTATTGGCATGGGATACTCCAACAAAGAGATTGCAGCAGAACTGAGTCTTTCTGAGGGAACTATCAGAAACTACCTGAGTTCCATACTTGATAAGCTGGAGCTTCGTGACAGAACGCAGCTTGCCATATTGGCGGTTCAGACAGGGGTTGTAGGAATGGAGGACTAACAGGACCTTGCGTAATATAAGAAAAACAGTTATGTTGTCCGCAGCATTCCTGTCACTGACGTTTATTGGCTTATATTTTCAGCTCAATCATAAAAGCTCCAAGGAACTGACAATCGGAAGCTTTACGAGCAGTGAGTGGGGGA
>DGVW01000032.1:408-8439 GCA_002396005.1 Oribacterium sp. UBA4274 | reverse complement strand
GCACACTGGATACCGTTTTCACGTCCGTTAAAACAACTTATATTAAGAGCCTCAGCCCTCGTAGATCGGATACTTCTTCACAAGCTCAGCAACCTTCTGATTGATCTCATCCTTTGAATTCTCGAAATCAGTTGCAACCTTCCAGATACACTCGGCGATAGGCTTCATGTCCTCCTCCTTGAAACCTCTTGTTGTAACGGCAGCTGTACCGATACGGACACCGGAAGTAACGAAAGGTGAACGAGGATCGTTAGGGATGGCATTACGGTTAAGAGTGATGTGAACTTCATCACAGTTGGTCTGAAGAACCTTACCTGTAAGCTCTGGAATATTTGTAAGATCCACAAGCATAAGGTGGTTATCGGTGCCGCCTGAAACAAGCTTAAAGCCCTGTGCAGTCATGGCATCGGCAAGTGCCTTGCAGTTCTTTACAATCTGCTCCTGATAAGCCCTGAATTCAGGCTTAAGTGCCTCACCGAAGCATACAGCCTTTCCTGCGATAACATGCTCAAGAGGACCGCCCTGGCATCCAGGGAAAACCGCCTTGTTAAAATTATATTTTTTGGCAATCTCTTCACTTGAAAGAATGAGACCGCCTCTTGGTCCTCTCAGTGTTTTATGGGTTGTTGTGGTAACTACATGTGCGTATGGAATAGGTGATGGATGGAGTCCTGCTGCAACAAGACCTGCGATATGAGCCATATCAACCCACAATACTGCACCAACTTCATCTGCTATCTCACGGAATTTCTTGAAATCAATAACTCTTGGATATGCAGAAGCTCCGGCAATGATCATCTTTGGCTTTTCACGTAAAGCAAGTTCTCTTACTGCATCATAATCGATATATCCATCATCATTAACACCGTAAGGAACTATATTGTAGAACTGTCCGGAAAAATTGGCTGGTGAACCGTGTGTAAGGTGTCCACCTGCATCGAGGGACATACCAAGTATGGTGTCACCCTTTTCACAGATGGCCATGGTTACAGCCATATTGGCCTGAGCGCCGGAATGAGGCTGAACATTGGCATACTCACAGTTGAAAAGCTTTTTAGCTCTTTCAATCGCGATTGTCTCAATATCGTCAACATTAACACATCCACCATAATAGCGCTTGCCCGGATATCCTTCAGCATACTTATTGGTGAGAATAGTTCCCATTGCAAGCATTGCAGCTCCGGAAACGATATTCTCAGATGCGATAAGCTCAATGTTGTTCTGCTGACGATCGTACTCTTTAACAATCAGCTGACCTACCTCAGGGTCAGCCTGACTGATATAGTCCATCACTTCCTTGATCATAGTTACCTCCACTATAAAGAAATATTTAAGGCTTCAGTTGATAGTCATCAATAACGATCTGAAGACTTTGAGTTCCATTATATTCATTAATTTGTGGATAGTAAACCACATCTATTTTGCTCATATTGCCCTTCTGCCTTAAAAAGTCGTCACCGTTTGTAAAGATAAGGCCATCCATTAAGCAACCGCCGTCAGACAATAATTTCATTTTTACAACATTTCTGTTCTTGCCGAAAACCTTACAGTCTGAAATCGCCAGGTTTTTTGTAGCAAAACAAGGCTTTTCGTTACCCTTTCCAAAAGGCTCCAGCTTCTCAAAATCGTGGATCAGGTTATCCGAAATATAATCAATCGGCATAGGCACATCTATCCAGATTTTATCGATTAGCTGCTCTTTTGTGAGTCCGCATCTTTTGTTGAGTTCGAGCCTGAAGGTATCAATGTCTTTCTCCAGAAGACTGAACCCTGCAGCCATAGGATGTCCGCCCCATTTCAGCAGAAGGTCACTAACCTCCTGTAGCTTTTCAGACATGGAGTAGCCCTCAATGCTGCGGCCGGAACCCTTGACCATGACATTTCCCTGGTCAGGACTATCTGCTCTCGTTATAACGAAAGAAGGTCTGTAGTATTTTTCCCGTAGCCTTCCTGCTACAATTCCCGCCAGGCTTTCATGAAGTTCGGGTAGATATACAACCAGCACGGGATAACGCATATAGCGTTCTTCTACCTGCTTGAAGGCTTCTTGAGTTGCTTCGATAGTCATATTTTTTCTGGAATCATTAAGATCCTTTAGTTTTGCGGCTTTTTCCAATGCCTCTGCCCGGTCTTCTGTCAGGAACAGGTCAAGAGCAATCTCGGCAGATTTGAGACGACCGCCGGCATTTATGCAAGGCCCGATTATGTATCCGATATGGTAGGAGGATATATGTTCACTGGTTATCAGTTCCTGTACCTCCAAAAGCGCCCTGAGACCTATATTGGTGGTCTGCTTAAGCTGCTGCAGGCCAAACTTTACGATGGTACGGTTCTCGTCCTTCAGATCCATGACATCACAGATCGTTGCGATGGCGGCAAATTCAAGAAAATCATAATATTCCTCTTCGGGAATCGCATGATTCTGATATAAAAGGATGATGATTTTCCATGCAACAACAGCACCGCAAATGTCTGAAAACGGGTAGCGGCTGTCCTCTCTTTTGGCATTAACAACCGCATTTGCAGGTGGGAGGATATCTCTGGACTCACATCCGAAGTCCTCGTCCTGATTTTGCCTCAGATCATGATGATCCGTGACGATGACATTGAGACCTATTTCACGTGCATGTTTCAGTTCGTCGATTGCTGCGATGCCGTTATCGCAGGTCAGAATGAGATTAACGCCGTCCTCTTTGGCCTTGTCGATAATGTTTACATTGATGCCGTAGCCGTCCTTGATTCTGTCAGGCAGCACATAATCAACATTAGCCCCCAGACGCCGGAGTCCCTTGACAAGTATGTAGGTTGCGCAAACCCCGTCAACATCATAATCTCCGACAACACGTATATGTGCCTTTTCTGCTATAGCCCTGTTGAGCTGATTCATACACTTGATAGCGTCCGGAAGATACAGCGGCGAATGCAGATCCTCCTCGAGAGAACCGTGCAGATACTGATTTATCTGCGCTTCAGAATTGATGTCCCTGTTTCTCAGTATCCTTGCAGTCACCTGATCTATATCGAATTTATCGGCGATAGCTTTGAAATCCGCCTTTTTGTTATATAAAAACCATTTTTTCATATAAAAATCCTTATGTTAAAATCTAATTGATAAAAAAGATGTATAGTTATGTTTTGGCAGCATTATATATGCAAAAACAATCTTCAGTATAACACATCGGAACCTGATGTTTAATTTTTTTTATAGGGCTTGATATTTCTTGACCTTTATTTATCGCAATATATGACGATAAGATATATATGGATTGCTGAAGTTTTTTTACGGAGTGAGATTATATGAACAAATCAAAGAAGCGGTTATTTACAAAGATCGCAGTAGTGACACTTATTTATGAGCTTATCTTTCAGGGAGGAGGAGCACTGCTCATATCCTATGGCTCCAATATCTATTCAAATGAATATATTTCCATGATTGCATCAAGTATCACAGCACTGACGGTTGCCCTTTTGCTTCTGGGCATCACGGATGTGAACATCAGCTATAAAAGCTTTGGACCTCTCAAGTTCATGTGGCTTCTGCTCATAGTGTATGGTATCCAGGGACTCACATCCTATATCATGAACCCCTTCGTTGACTGGTTAGCCAGTCATGGCTATGAGTTAGGCAGTTCTATGGATGCGGCAAGCAAGACAGATTTAACAAATATCTTTGACATAATATACGCCGTTCTCATGGCTCCCTTGTTTGAGGAGCTTTTGTACAGGGGACTTATCTATGGCAATCTGAGGAGATACGGCAGGATTTTTGCCATAATTATAACAGCTCTTTTGTTTGGACTTATGCATATAAATATCATACAGCTTCTGCCGGCATTTTTGATCGGGGTTGTCCTTGCATGGACGAGAGAAGCTTATGGTATTCAATATTCTATCATGATCCATATGAGCAACAATCTGCTTGCGATAGTATTAAATGAATTTGCGGTAGACCATACGCTTATCACTGCGCTGTATATGTTTTTGATATTTGGAGGCATGATCACGGTATTTGTTACTGTTATAAAGAATTTTACAAAAATCATCCGGGATATCAATCATGAACAGGAGCTGGGAAGCAATCTGAAGGCGTGGTTCACTACTGCCCCGGTTGTCATTATTACAGCGTTCTATTTGATTCTTACAGTTGTGACCATCATTCTATGATTTTTAGCAATTAATTACAGCATGTAATATATCAGGATTCAATCTTATGATAGATAAAAAAAGAATCGATGAATCTCGTCGGAGATTATCGATTCTTTTTTCTTTACTTTTTAAAAAAGGTATCCAAAAGACCTCTTCCCAGGGCGGCACCAACATTTCCTCCGATGCGTTTGCCAAAGCCGCCAAGGAAGGTTTTTCCGATAGCACTGCCCGCCTCTCGTCCCAATGTGCCGGCTGTGGAACGCCCTACGGATCTTGCCGCAGAAAGTTTTGCCCTGTTTGCCTTTTCCTGCTCTTTTGCCGCCGCAAGAGCCTCCTTTTCAGCCTGTTTTTCAGCTTCAAGTCTTGCTGCCTCAGCGGTAGCCTCATCAGTAAGCCGCTTGAAGAACTCGTATGCGGAGTCTCTGTCGATGGTTTCATCGTACTTGCCTGCAAGATCAGAGGAGTTCATCACAACAAGTCTTGAAGTATCATCTACAGAACCCATCTTGGACTCAGGTGGCAGGATGCGGCAGTTTCTCACCATATCCGGTTTTCCATCCTGATCCAGGAAGGAAATCAATGCTTCTCCTGTGCCAAGATTCTGAAGTATTTCTGCTGTATCAAATTTATCATTTTTCCTGAAAGATGCCGCCGCAGACTTTATCTTTTTCTCCTCTGCAGGAGTATATGCATGTAATGCGTGCTGAACCTTGTTTCCAAGCTGTGCAAGAACACCATCGGGTATATCAGAAGGATTCTGGCTGATGAAGTAAACACCTATGCCCTTTGAACGGATAAGCTTAACAACCTGTTCGATTTTTTGGATAAGTGCCTTAGGGGCACCGTTAAACAAAAGATGTGCTTCATCAAAGAAAAAGACCATCTTAGGTTTATCAAGGTCACCTACTTCAGGCAGCTGTTCAAAAAGTTCAGATAACATGTACAGCATGAAGGTGGAATAAATCGTAGGATTCTGTATGGTGCTTTCGGCATCAAGTATGTTGATCATACCTTTCCCATCACTGCTCACCTTAAAGAAATCATGTATGTCTATAGCAGGTTCGCCAAAGAATCTGTCGGCACCTGCAGTCTCAAGGGCAACTACTGATCTCAGAATTGCGTTGAGTGATGCGGTAGTCATATTACCATACCGGGCACTGTAGGCTTTGTTGTTCTGAGTCACATACTGGATCATAGCCTTCAGATCCTTAGTGTCCAGAAGTAAAAGATCTTCTTCGTCGGCAATTCTGAAAATGATGGTGAGGATGTCAGACTGAAGATCTGTAATCCCCAAAATACGTGATAATAAAGTCGGTCCGAATTCACTCACCGTTGTTCTGAGAGACAGGCCTTTCCTGCCATCTATATCCCAAAATTGTGTAGGATATGCATGAAATGAAAATCCGGAATCTTCCAGACCGAAAGATTTGATTCGTTCCTGCATATCAGCACTGTCAGTCCCAGGCTTGATCATGCCGGCAAGATCACCTTTTACATCTGAAAGGAATACAGGTACACCCAAATCGCTGAATGACTCTGCAAGAACCTTGAGAGTTATAGTCTTTCCTGTTCCGGTTGCTCCTGCAATCAGACCATGACGGTTGGCCATGTTTGGCAGGATGGATATTCGTTCTCCTGTGTCTTTGTCTAATCCAACCCAAATTCTGTCATTTAATAACATATATAATCCTCCGTTCATAGTGACGTGAGTAAAATAGTCCACATCAACTTTGTACATATCAAGGCGAAAACATATCAATCCATATACTTCATTTTATCACAGGGGATAGCATTTATTAATACTCACTTCATAATATCAATACGGCAGTAGTTGTGATTATTGACATAAAAAATGCACAGGCGGATACCTGTGCATTTCCCAAAGAGCAATCTACACTTCATAGTTATAGCTGATAAGCACCGAATAATAATGCATACGGTTCATCATCTGATGCCGAGCAGTTCCTCGGCATGTTTAACAAGTTCTGCGTCCGGTGCAGGAACGTCACTGAGAGTATACTTTATGCCGAGTTTTTCGTATTTGTAGATTCCTAAGCTATGATATGGAAGGATTTCCACTTTTTTTACGGTCTTGAGAGTATCTATAAACTTCTTTGTTGCAATAAGTTCTTCGTCGGAATCTGTGAGTCCCGGAACGAGTACGTGACGGATCCACATATTAACACCCTGCTCACTGAGATAGTTGCAGCAATCCAGAATATTTTTGTTGGTCTGACCAGTGAGTTTTTTATGCTTCTCATCATCGATTTCTTTTATGTCAAAAAGCACAGTATCCGTAACCTTGATGAGTCTGTTGAACTTGCTGAAGAACGGTTCCTCTCTGGTGAAAGGCTGCGCAGAGGTATCAAGACAGGTTGAAATGCCCATAGCCTTAGCCTTTTCGAAAAGATCAATCACAAAATCAATCTGAACAAGAGGGTCTCCTCCGCTAACTGTTATTCCGCCATCAGTGCCCCAATACTCGCGATATCTGACAGCATTCTCAAGAATTTCGTCAGCTGTACGCATATCGTCGCTGTGAAAATCCCATGTATCGGGATTATGACAATAGCGACATCTCATATTACAGCCCTTCAGAAATACGATGTATCTGACTCCCGGTCCATCAACTGAGCCGAATGTTTCAATGCTGTGGATTGCTCCTTTGATTGCTTCAGCCATAATTTGCCCTCCTGTAAGCTTTGCTTGACGCACGCGTTCCGTCGCGTAAATGTCATAAGTACAATATAAGCCGTCACTCCCAGAAGAAAGCGGCGGCTTATTGGTTTTTCGATTAATCTGAAATTAATCCAGTATGCTCTCTATCATCACACACGGGTGTGGTCAATGATGATTGGTGGGTGCTATATCACTTGATACCCACTATTATTTCATTTATCAGAGTGCCTTATGCTCAGTTCTTGAGATTACATCAAGCTGCTGCTCTCTTGTAAGGTCAATGAACTTAACAGCGTAACCGGATACACGGATTGTGAAGTTAGCGTACTCAGGCTTCTCTGGGTGCTCCATAGCATCCTTAAGCTTCTCAACACCAAATACGTTTACATTTACGTGGTGAGCGCCCTTTGCAAAATAACCATCCATAACTCTTACAAGAGTTGTAGACTGCTCGTCCTCAGTGTGTCCAAGAGCTGCAGGGTTGATTGTCTGAGTATTGGAAATACCATCAAGTGCATACTCATATGGAAGCTTAGCTACTGAGTTAAGAGATGCAAGAAGACCTGATGTTTCAGCACCATAGCTTGGGTTAGCTCCCGGTGAAAGTGGAGCGCCGGCCTTACGACCGTCCGGCATTGCGCCTGTAGCCTTACCGTAAACAACGTTAGATGTAATTGTAAGGATAGATGTTGTAGGCTCTGAATCTCTGTATGTGTGATGCTTCTTGATCTTAGTAAGGAATGTCTTGAGAAGCTCAACAGCGATCTCATCGGCACGGTCATCATCATTACCGTATCTTGGGAAATCACCCTCGATCTCATAATCAACTACAAGACCATCTTCATCACGAACAGTCTTAACCTTAGCATACTTGATAGCTGAAAGTGAATCAACTACGTGTGAGAAGCCGGCAATACCTGTAGCGAATGTACGACGTACATCAGTATCGATAAGAGCCATCTCAGCAGCCTCATAGAAGTACTTGTCGTGCATGTACTGGATGAGGTTGAGAACATTGACATATACACCTGCAAGCCAGTCCATCATCTGGTCATACTTGTGGCAAACCTCATCGTAATCAAGATACTCTGATGTGATAGGCTTGTACTCAGGACCTACCTGCTCCTTTAACTTCTCATCAACACCGCCGTTGATAGCGTAAAGGAGGCACTTTGCAAGGTTTGCACGAGCTCCGAAGAACTGCAT
>DGVW01000032.1:0-348 GCA_002396005.1 Oribacterium sp. UBA4274 | reverse complement strand
ACTGCATCTCCTTACCTGTCTGTGTAGCTGATACACAGCAGCAGATTGAATAATCATCGCCCCATACAGGTCTCATAACATCATCGTTCTCATACTGGATTGAAGATGTTGTAACAGAAATCTTGGCAGCATACTTCTTGAAGGTCTCAGGAAGTCTCTTTGTGTAAAGAACTGTAAGGTTTGGCTCCGGAGCAGGTCCCATGTTCTCAAGTGTGTGGAGGAAACGATAATCGTTCTTTGTAACCATTGAACGGCCATCCTGCCCCATACCTGCAACCTCAAGTGTAGCCCAGACAGGGTCACCGGAGAAAAGCTGATTATAAGAAGGAATTCTTGCGAACTTAACCA
>DGVW01000051.1 GCA_002396005.1 Oribacterium sp. UBA4274 | reverse complement strand
TCTGTCGATATCTTTTTCTTTATTTCTGCTATGTCCTTCTTATTCATATACCCTTCTCTCCTTGCTTTATAAATGACCCTCGGGCGAAAACCCATTACCTTTAGGTGATGGGGTTTCGCCCGCCTTGTCATAATGCCGTACAATGTACGGTTGTGCGTATCCTTATACTGTTACCATATAAGAAATTCGACATCACCTCGACAATGATATAAAGGCTTTTTACATATAACTCACTGGGCTGTACTTACTCCGACCCGACTTAAAGTTATACGACAGAGCAATGGTCTGGTGCGTCAACCAAAGGTGTCATAACCTAAATATCGTAGGCAGAATTTCTTCTGCCTCAGTCTGGTGAACCATTTAACGGAAGCCCACTGCCTTTATGCGGTGGGTAGTTCACACAGCTATTTCATATTTCTCTTTCAAATTATTCAACATACTGTACTTGATCATTCCTTCCAACTGCATTCTCCCGACTACTATTCCCGGAGCAATTCCTTGAGCTTTTGCAAATTGGAGTACTCTTCTCTCTGAATAATCTCTTTCCTCTCTGAATGCTTCAAAATCATCAGATGAAATAAGTGTATCACAAGACCATTTGTCCGCTGCTTTCTCATCATCTTCAGATGTACCATTAGACTGCCCTACATGACCAAGAGCGATGTGCGCAAGTTCATGGAACAGGCTGAACCAAAACTTGTCTGCATCCTTACCTCTGGCAGTAAGCCCTACAACAATCTTGTTCCCGTCCATAAAAGAAGCCCCCTGGAGGAATGAACCTTTAAGGTGCGGCAGAAATACTAAAGCTATTCCACAATCCGCAAGACATTTCTTGATCTGAGGACAGAATTCCTTAGGTTTAAGAACTGTCATTTTTCTTATCTCTGGCATAGCAGAAATCAAACCTTTGATATTGATCGGAGCGGTTTGGATACCACGCGCCTTAATCTTTGCCTCCTGTGCCCATGCCATTAATGCCAGATCACTTTTTTCTGTTATTGCCAGACGTCTGCAGGCAATTCTCGTAATCTGCTCACTCCCAAGAAGTGAAAGTTCGACAACCTCAAAGTATTTCCTCAGATTGACAACCTTCTCCTTCGCTTCTCTAGTCTCCGGTACCCATCCGAATTTGGCCATCTCGCTATAAGGAAATTTTTTGGCCATTTCAGCATCAGCATCCATCGCATTTTCTGCTTCTGCCTTAATAATCTTCTCTCTGTAGATTGCTTCAAGGTTATTCCAGAACTTAGCCGGAACACCTAAAACCATCTCTAATCTAACAGCGGTCTCCGGTGTAAGCTGCACCTCACCGTTAATAAGCTTGCTGATATGCTTTTCAGACATATCCATCCTGGCTGCAAACTCCTTCTGGCTCATGCCTCTGTCATTCAACTGCTCTTTAATTGTCGCCCCAGGTGGCGTTGCAATATAACTGCGACTTCTCACCATAGTGCTACCTCCTTGACTTGTCATCTTGACCTCTAATGATAATCGACTATTTCCAAAATGTTTGCTATTTGAATCTCGTCACCATTCTTCTCGAATACCAATCTGTACGGATGAACCAAATCCACCGCGTATTGCCCTTTTCTATTCTGCGTAAGTGGATGACATCGTCCGATATGGAACTGTATCATCATCTCAACAGTATCTGCTGCACCAATTTCATCTATACGCTGATGTATTTTTTCGGCCATTTCTCGACCGTAAGTTCTCTCTGCAACTTTGGCATCCGTACAAACCTTTTTGATTTTGTTGTTCTTGCACGTGATATCCAAACCATTACCTCTCTTTCAGATTTACCTTTGAGGTAAATCTATGATAGCACAAATATCTTAATCAGTCAAGATGTTTGTTTACCTCAGAGGTAAATTTTCTTTAGTTCGAATTTCACTTTTCATTTCGCGATTTTGCATGCGTGACCCTCGCGCCGTTCCCCGGGAGCCATACCTGTAGAGATTTCACCTGCCCCTACCCGCGATGGTCTCCCCAATAATCCCCTCTCTTCGCGTGTATGGTTGAGTGACACGATGACTTTGTTATCTCAAAGCAGCGGTTATGTGCCATCTTATAAAAGAACTGATTTAACAGACGAATTACATCGAGCATTTGGATTTAGAACCGACTATGAATATCTCTCAAAAGTTGCAATGAGAAATATTGTAAAAGAATCAAAAGAAATAAAAAAAGCCAAAAAATAGCACGTATCGTCGCGATATAAAAAATGGCTACACCTCTTTAAAATACAAGCGGTGTAGCCATTTTATTTATACCTTACTGTCAAAGATGGGATTATACCAATTTATAGTATTTTGTCAATGTACAATATGGTCAATTCAATATGTCAAAATGGAATATCCATATCTCATCTACTTCCTATCAAAATCTGTTCTCTGCAGGATATAATCCGCATTCTTGATTTTAAATATGGTCACATCACCATTACAGAAGTCATATTCATTCTCATCGCTGTATTTTATGTTGTTCACATACATATTGGATTTATCCTTACACTCATATACGACCGGCTCGTCTGTCACGAATTCCGATTCAAATGTGCGCGTCCGGGTTACTCTTTCGAGCTCAGGTGCTACGATAAGCGCCTTTGGTGCATGGTCTTTCTTCGGTCTTGTCACCTTGAGCTTATATCTGTTCCCTTCAATATGGGTTATTTCAAACTTGGCATTGCTGTTATCCCAGATCATATCAAACAGCCAATATGGTTTCCGCGTCACATCCTTATCCTTGAGGTATCCCGGCTCCAGATGCGCTTTTACTTCCTCGATAATCTTCTTGATATTCTCCTGTACCTTCTTATCTCCGAAAAAATCGCTCTTCTTTAGGCGCTTTTTGATAGCATATTCTGCTTCAAGGTAATGATAAAATGCTTCAGAGTACCTCTCAATGCGCTGCCAGTGTGCCGCCCACCTTAATGCGATATCTGCAAACTTGGCATCATCGCCCATACAGAATCTTGGCCTGCATTCATCATAAAGCTTAAAAATGATATGATCAGAAGTCTCCGGCGACTTTATGCACCCCTTACCACTGAGGAACATATCAGCGATCTTATACATAGACTCTATCACATCATTAGCTGCCCCAACAGAAAAATACTGGAACGCCTTCTCATACTCCGGGATCCCGTTGTTGCATCTGCCATAGTAATAGATATATCCCAGAGTGTTCGCGTAATACGGGTTACCTTCCTTTTCAAAAAGCTTCGTGATAAGCCTCCTGGATTCTTCCCAATCACATTCAAAGACCTTATCTCCGCCATAACAGCCATAGCCCTTGATCCTCATGGCAAGGGCATTACCCTTCTCACACTCTTCGTCTATAATTCGCTTAAACAGTTCCCGTCTTGACTTGGATACATTGGCAGTATCCTCGCTGAAAGCCAACACGATCTGATGACGCTGCCATCTTGTAAACTTCCAGTCCGACATATCATGTTCCCGGTTATATTCGTAGTATTCCGCCATCTGGATGATCTCTTCAAGGCCATCCCTGATACAGTCATAGGTCTCAAAGAATCCGTCATCTAAGTTCAGTTCACTGAGGGCAATATCCATAGCCTTGAATATTTCGGCATCATTATTCGGCCACAGGTGTCCAAAATCCGCAACAGGCGAAAAAGCCCCCTCATAATGCTCCGCCAGATCATCACTTACGAAATAATACCAGTTCAGCAGAGTATTAAGATCAACGCTGATCTTCAGCATATTTTTGCACGCAACGACCAGATCCTTATAGCTTGGCTTATAAGAACCCTTGTACTTGTCCACATCAAAGAACGGATTCTCATCCGTATCTTCCCCGAAAGGAGCGGGATCCACTTCAAATCTGATTATCTGTCTCAATTTCTCGGAATCACTCATTGTACGTCCTCCACTTGCTTACTGAGCCCATCATTCACCTGTCTTTTATAGGCTTCATACATCCATCCTGCAATCTTGTTCTTCTGGCGATTCTTAAGATTTTTGTAAGTCTTGTTCATCTGAATCAGCTTGCCATTTACCATCTTGTGCTTACTCATTTATAGCCTCTTTAAAATTCTCAGCATAGTCAGCGAGTTTTACTTCTGTAAAACCGTACTTTTCATAGATATGCAATGCCGGAAAAAGTTTACTGTTTGATATCAAAAACAATCTATTCATCATATTCCTCGATACCCCGTTCCTTGCAGAACTGAAGCGGAATATCATTGTAAAGCTGCTTACCGCTTTTATTTAGCGCACTCCAATTACCAGAACCAATCTTTTTCCGGATTCTTGAAAAACGCATAAAGCTGTCAATCAAAGTCCTTTTGTTAACCCCTTTATCAGCTATGTATTGTTTTTTGCCGTTCTTAATGGCTTTGACGGCCATTTCATTTCCAAAACGAGCCTTGATACTGCTTTTTATCATCGGAGCGAAGAGCGTCCAGTAAAATCCGTTTTTGTTTCATTGATGAATCTCTCCTTTTTCTTTGAGGAAGTCCCGCATGACAGTGTTCCGCCCGCCGTTCATGAACTTCATCATAATTTTCATACAATTTTTGTTATGATACCCCATGACACAAATATCGCATAAAGGTAACTTGCCCCAAATACTTTCAGCCGTTTAGGTCCTTTTACGCAGCCCTCCTCTTTCTGGACGGCAACCGCATTCTCAAAAGCCATGTTTATCGTTGATTTGCATTCCTTCGTTTATCTATATAGAGCTTCTCATCTGCGCGGTTCATACACGCATATACTGAATCATTACCGTCTGTCACTTCATCATAACCGATGCTGACATCAAGCTCATAGGGAAGACTATTCTCCTTACGCTTCTCAGCCAGATTATTTCTCAACAGTGTGATCAATCGTTCAGTGTGGTCCTCATCTATGGGATTCTGTATAATGATCGTAAACTCGTCTCCTCCATATCTGCCCAGAAATACGGAAGCATTTATCTTGGCGCAAGTCTGTCTGAGAGCATCCGAGACGATTACCAAAGCACGATCACCCTCCGCATGTCCATACCGATCATTAATCCCCTTAAATCTATCTATATCAATCATCAGTATAATAACTCTTGAATCTTCGCTGTAACGTATCTGCTCAAGGTAACGGTTTATCTGACCTCTGTTGTTCAAATGCGTCAGATCATCCACCGATATCAGTGCTTTAGTGTTCTGTATATAAAACCACAGCCACATGATAGTACATCCAAAGCAGAAAGTCGGGGCATTTAGAGCAACAACCTGGATCATACCGAATGCCATAACACCAAAAGGAACACTACCAATAACCAGATATCGCCTCTTCTCTTCCCTTAGCTCAGATCTAAGGGCATAGACCACAGAAAAAATGAATCCGGCAATAAGATATAATGACGGAACCGCAATCATCAGTGGAAAATACAGAGCATTCAACTCATTGTTCTCGTTTATCCAAAACAAAGGATTTGTTACATAAGCGATTGAAATGAACAGGACGGAAACAACCACCGGTATAAAACATAACCGCCTATTCCTGATGCTGTTAAAAAAAGACATTTTCCCTGAAACGGCTATAAACGCAAACAGCCCATATCCCATTAGGCTTAACAGGATGTAGTTTGTATAATTAAATAGCACAGCAAAAAAACGTATTTTCGGGAACATCCCACTAAGCATTGCAGCCCAGCAGGCATCAGAAATAAAGTACAATATAAATGCGAATATCGCTCGGCTGAACCATATCTGCTTCTCCTGCTTTGTGTGAAACATCCTGTCTGTTATAAGGATCATAGCCAAAATGATCACACAAACCAGGCTTGCTTCTGTGTAAAACACAAAATAATCAAATCCCATTGCCAAGTCCCTCCATTACGGTTAGATAGTTCCTTCTGCAGATGTTATTGTCTCTGAATGTTCCGTGAGCCGATCCTCAAAGCCTTTATTCTTAAGCCATTCATAAACATGATCATTTATCATCGTTCAATACCCACCTTAGACCTTTTCTTCCCACTCAGATTCCTTGAATCCCACCAGAACGTCGCTATCTGTGATAAGCAACGGTCTTTTTACCAGCATTCCGTCCGTAGAGAGTAATTCGATCATCTCCTGCTCGGACATATCTTTGA
>DGVW01000095.1 GCA_002396005.1 Oribacterium sp. UBA4274 | reverse complement strand
CCGCCTTGGGGACAAGGTCATGCAGATAAAGAATGATTACAATCTCATATGGGAGATCAGGGGCAGATACGGAGTGCCTATAGAGAAGGGCGAGGGAGTGTTCAACGGAGATATTGGAGTGATAACGGAGATCAACAATTTTGCCCAGAATCTGACGGTACAGTTCGATGACAGATTCGTTGAGTATGAGTTCAAGCAGTGCGACAGCCTGGATCTGGCCTATGCTATCACCATACACAAATCTCAGGGATCTGAGTATCCTGCGGTCATAATACCGATGTATCAGGGACCGCATATGCTCATGAACCGGAATCTTCTTTACACTGCGGTGACAAGAGCCAAAAGATGCGTGTGTCTGGTGGGTAATCCGCAGATTTTTGAACAGATGATAAGTAACGAATCGGAGGCTAAAAGGTATTCTTCGCTTTCGGAAAGGTTAAAGGAAATAACGGATGCCGGATAAAATCAGATATATAGATAAGATTACGGAAATGCTTTTTCCGAGACGTTGTCCGGTGTGCGGAGATCTCGTGACTCCAAGAGGTGAACTTATATGCCCTGAGTGCATCGGAGAGCTGCATTTCATCAGCGAACCTGTATGTAAGGTCTGCGGCAGGGAGATACTTAGTGAGGATGAGGAGCTGTGCAGTAACTGCAAGCGTCACAGATTCAGCTTTGAATACGGATATGCGCTCATGAGCTATAATGATGCAGCGGCACATTCCCTGACGAGAGTTAAGTATGCCGGAGCCAAAGAGTATCTTGATTACTACGGGCTCATGTCTAGAAGGCTGTACGGTGACAGGATCAAGGCTATGGGAGTGGATGCTATAGTTCCCATCCCTGTACATAAGAGCAGGCTGAAAAAGAGAGGATACAATCAGGCTGCGGTACTTGCATATGTTATGGCCAGAGAACTGGGAATCCCGGTTTATGAAGAGGCTCTTTACAGAAATAAAAAAACCACAGCACTCAAAGAACTGAATGCTGCAGAAAGGCTTAAGAATCTGACCAGTGCTTTCTATGCCGGAGACATACCGGATGATATGCATTCGGTTCTTATAGTGGATGATATATTTACAACCGGAGCAACAATGGAGGCTGCCACAAGATGCCTGAAACGGGCCGGTGTAAAAAAGATATACTGCTTTTCCCTTGCCATAAAGGCAGAGAATTGATAGCCGTAAAGTGTTTTAGTCCGTTGGTTTTGGCCTGTGGTAATTAAATATGTAAAAAAAGATTTCGTGCGGGCTGCACGAAATCTTTTTTAATCTGTTATCCGACGTTCCAGTAATCTCTTGCAAGGTCGATGAGATCTCTCATAGGCTCAGACAGATACTTGTCCTTACGGTATACGGCGTAAGCATTCATAACCGGATGAGTCTTTAATTTTATGAGCTTTACATCATCATGGATAGCTATGTGGTGAGAAGCGCCGATAAGTGCGGCACACTCATCTGCAGCGACAAGAGCCAGCTCATAATTGATACCCTCGGCATCCATATATACATCAGGCTCAAAACCGGCCTGCTCAAATACCTGCTCAGACACATAACGCTCTGTAGAGTCCTTAGGGCCGAGGAAGAAAGGCACATCCTTGAACTTGCGGATATCTATGACCTCTGTGCCGTCTTTCTCCAGCTCGATCTCATTGACGAGAGGATTGGATGCGGCGATGGCGAGAACCATCTCTACGTGGCTTAAAAACTCATACTGGAGACGATAGTTCTGCTTGTCTCCCATGAGGATGATACCGAGATCTATGGTACCGTTTTTGACGAGTTCCTGAGCCTTGAGCCCTTTCATGATGTTGAGCTGCAGCTTTACGGTAGGATTAAGTTTATGGAACTGGCGATATATAGATGTCATCATATAGTCAGCTTCGCTTCCGGCTGCGCCGACTGCGATCTCCTCATTATGGAGCTTGGCGATATCTGATATGCGGGAGTAACAGTCCTTTTTCATGGCAATCATCTTTCGCGCGGTATCAACGTATATCTTGCCCGCTTCGGTGATGGCCCATTCGTTTCCTCTTCTGTAAAAAAGCTTTGTGCCAAGCTCTTTTTCTAGGTTGAGAAGCTGGAGGTTTAATGCAGGCTGTGATATGAAAAGCTTGTCAGCCGCACGGGTTATGTTTTTTTCTTCGGCGATACGTATAATGTTTTCAATACGACGTAAATCCATATGATGTCCTCTTCCTTAATGATGTGTTTGTTGCGATATCCATGTACGTATAGTAAGGAGTTACACACATCATATAGTATATAAATGATTATAAATTAATACAATGAGAAAAGCTAAAATCACTAAAAAAATTAAATAATAAAGCTTTTGGACTATAAGCTTGACGGCTACATGAGGACATGTTATAGTTTGCAGGTAAACAAGGGGCTAAGCCCTATTTTTTATGCACTAATTTCGTAGTCATGCGGAGTTAAGAATCATTGGAGGTGAACAGCCGTGCGCACAAAGATTATTTTAGCATGTACAGAATGTAAGCAGAGAAATTATTTCACAACTAAGGAAAAGAAAAATCATCCTGAGAGAATGGAAATTCGTAAGTATTGCAGATTCTGTAAGCAGCACACTCTTCATAAGGAGACAAAGTAATGGACGAGAAGAAGGGTTCTATTTTTCAGGGCTTCTTCAAAGGTCTTAGAACGGAATTTTACAAGATAATTTTCCCGACAAGACAGGACGTTATCAAGGAAACAACAGCGACTATCGTTGTAAGTTTACTTATCGGAGTTGTAATCGCAGTTCTTGATCTCATCATGAAGACAGGACTTGGCTTTATACTTAAGTAAAGGGGATATCGATGTCAGAGACAAATTCTGCAGCTCGTTGGTATGTAGCTCATACCTATTCAGGCTACGAGAACAAGGTTAAGATGGATCTTGAAAGCACCATCAAAAACCGTGGTCTTCAGGATCTCATTCTTGAAGTCAGCGTTCCTATGCAGCCGGTCATCGAAATGAAGAACGGCGTTGAAAAGAAGACTGATAAGAAAATGTTCCCGGGCTATGTTCTTGTAAACATGGTAATGAATCAGGAGACCTGGTACGTTGTAAGAAATACACGCGGCGTCACCGGTTTTGTTGGCCCAGGATCAGAGCCGACACCTCTTTCCGAAGAGGAGATTTTGGCACTTGGATACAGAAAGTCAGAAGTGCTTGTGGATTTCGCAATTGGAGATACAGTATCTGTTACTTCCGGTGCTTGGAAGGATACAGTTGGTGTTATCAGCGAGATCAATGATCAGAAGAAGACCGTTACTATCTCGGTAGAGATGTTCGGCAGAGAAACTCCGGTAGAGTTATCATACGGAGAGATTCAGAAGCTTAGATAACAAAGTTTGGGAGGGTTAGCTCAAGTCGGCTACCCCGCAATTACCACAAGGAGGTGCCATAATGGCAAAGAAAGTAGAAGGTTACATCAAGTTACAGATTCCAGCTGGTAAAGCAACTCCAGCTCCACCAGTAGGTCCTGCTCTTGGACAGCATGGTGTAAATATCGTTGCATTCACAAAAGAGTTTAACGCTAGAACAGCTAACGAGGGAGATGTAGTTATCCCTGTAGTTATCACTGTTTATGCAGATAGAAGTTTTAGCTTCATCACAAAGACTCCTCCAGCTGCAGTTCTTATCAAGAAGGCCTGCAAGCTTCAGAAGGCTTCAGGTGAGCCAAACAAGAACAAGGTTGCTACAATCAGTAAGGCTGATCTTCAGAAGATTGCAGAGACAAAGATGAGAGATCTTAACGCTGCAACACTTGAAGCTGCTATGTCTATGATCGCTGGAACATGCAGATCTATGGGCGTTGAAGTAGAGAAGTAATAGGGAGGTCAACTGATTATGAAAACAGGTAAGAGATATAATGCAGCCGCTCAGGGCGTTGACAGAGCTGTAAAGTACAGTGCAGTAGATGCTATTGAGCTTGTTAAGAAGAATGCAACAGCAAAATTCGACGAGACTGTAGAACTTCACATCAGAACAGGTTGTGACTCACGTCACGCTGATCAGCAGGTTCGTGGTTCCGTTGTACTTCCTGCCGGAACAGGTAAGAAGGTTAGAATCCTCGTATTTGCAAAGGGCGCTAAGGCTGATGAAGCTCAGGCAGCCGGTGCAGATTTCGTAGGAGCAGAGGAGCTTATTCCAAAGATTCAGGGTGGTTGGTTCGATTACGATGTAGTAATCGCTACACCGGATATGATGGGTGTTGTAGGACGTATCGGACGTCTTCTCGGACCTAAGGGCTTGATGCCAAACCCTAAGACAGGTACAGTTACTATGGATGTAACTAAGGCTATCGCTGATACTAAGGCCGGTAAGGTTGAGTATCGTCTTGATAAG
>DGVW01000036.1 GCA_002396005.1 Oribacterium sp. UBA4274 | reverse complement strand
TTTGAAAAAAGAGTGCCGGTGATTCTCGATGGATCACCGGCTTTAGTATATTTATTCATTTGCCCTGAGAAAGGTTTTGATATTATCGACAGTTCTTTTTTCCAGCTTCCTCAAAAGCTCGATTTCCTCGCCGGACAGTCCGCGGTATCTGAGTTCATCATAATCCTTCAATATTTTTTCAAGCTGCTCCTGTATATGCTTCGCATCGTCCAGTACATAATAGGTAATATATCTTTCAGCCAGAGAGGCATGTACGTCATCCCGGGCAGGACGGAGGCTTTTCAGGATGTACCTCGATTTCATCTTTTGAAGTGAGGTAACAACTGTGACAAGCGGAAGCCTTGTATAGTCAACTACCATCCTTTCGGTCACAGGGCGGGCTGAAATATGCATATAGAGCAGAATCCTGATATCCTCAGGCTTCAGGTCATTCTGTATAGAAACAGGCTTCAGATAGTACTCAAGCAGCTTATCCTCATAGTAGTTATCAGAAAATATGTTATCCCTGCCTTCAGGATTATATTGCACAGATACAGTTTCCGTGCCCAGCTTCTTGGAATTCGGGGAACTAGGGAAAACAAAACCATCCTTTGCAAAATCAAGCAGGAATCCGGCAATCTCTGCCTTTCTGAGATCATATTCCTTTTCGTCGTAAACCTTTCTGCAAAATCTGTCATAGTATTGAAGTACATTGGCCTTCATGCTCAGAATTTTGCTGAGATTCATATTCTGGGCAACCAGTGATCCCTCAGTTTTTACATAGTAGTAAATCGGCGATTTCACTACAGCGATACGATCAGCATGAAGCACATATTCCATATTGAAGATGAAATCCTCACAATAACTGAGCTCTACATTCATTCTGATACTGTAACGATCCAGAATTTCCTTTTTATAGAATTTATTCCATATGACTCCATAGTAGAAGTCCGCAGGACTCGATATCATGAAGTCTGCATAATCTTTCCTCGTGAGTACCTTGTCTGTGCCAATGTCTCCCTTTTGTGACAGATGTTCCCCAACTACTCTGTAGAAATCAGCTATGACCATGTCAGCTCCGGAATCCTCCATGCCACGAACCAAAAGTTTGGTGGCATCAGGAGTTATCCAGTCATCTGCATCAAGAAACTGGATGTATGTTCCTGCTGCCATGTCCAGAGCCATGTTTCTGGTATCTGAAACTCCGGAGTTTTTCTTATGGACAGCTCTGACTCTGCTGTCTTTTTCTGCATACTCATCGATGATGGCAGGAGATGAGTCCTTACTTCCGTCATCCATCAGAAGTAACTCCAAGTCTTTGTATTCCTGGTTCAAAATGCTCTCTACGCATTTCCTGAGAGCCTTTTCCGCATTGTAGACAGGAACGATTATACTTACCTTCGGCATGGGCTTTCCTCCATAAACAGTTTTTGTTATTTTCTATTTTACACATAATCGTATATTTTTATATAGAGTTCAAATACGAATAAAAGAAAGGCAGCTTAGGATCCAGCTTAATTGTTACTATGCTCTTTCGATAACAAATTATGAAGTTAAGAAGTTAAGGTAATTTAAGAAGAGCCGATGATTCCTGAGGAATCATCGGCTTTAGTGCATTTATTGCATAATTCTGTATCGAGTGACTATGCAGACCATACCTTGGATTATATGTATGCACAGCTTACTGACTCGTAAAATTATGTCACAGATGAACATAGGCGAATGTTTATCTGATGGAGCATATACTACTCACCAAGCCTTAAACCGAACTGAAAATTCTTGGATGCATTTCTGAATTAATAATTATGTAAACTTTTCTTCATCTTGACAAATCTCACAAATTGCAAATTTTATACTTGAAAATATTTTATATATTAGCGATTTCAGCCGATGTTTATTTTAGCGCAACAAGAACGTGAAACACTTTTATAAAAGTAATTTAAGCAAAATGGAGAGTAGAAATGAAGATTAGTATGCCCAAATTAAACAATGGCAGCAGCAAGGGCCCTAAGAGAAGCATCAGTAGCACTTTGCTCTTTATCCTTGTGCCAATTACTGTCATCAGTATCGTATTTATCATCCTGTTCCTGAGTAAGCAATCCGAAACACAGATCAAAGCTTTGTCTGTAAATGTGCTGCAGGCTGAGTCCGATTATAATGCTGAGAATTTCGGTGCGAGAGTACAGAATGTCGTCGCGAGAGGTGAGGCATTTGTAGAATCCGCTCAGTCTACGGATTTTGAGTCCAGAAAAGCATATCAGGATTTCATGAACAATTCCAACATGATGGGAGATCTCAAGAACAATGGTATCTATACCGGATTTATGGATGGCGAGATGTACTATGCTGACTATACAGAGGTTCCTGCCGATTACGATCCAAGAACCAGAGACTGGTACAAGACTGCTACGAGCAGCAACTATGAGACTTTCACCATCACAGAGCCTTACGTTGATGCATTGGCCAATGCACTCTGTGTATCGTTCATCAGAACTATAAAATTAAGGAATGGTGACACCGGTGCCTGCGGAATCGATATATTCCTGGATGAGCTTGCAGAAGAGACTGCAGCCATGAAGCCGATGAAGACTGGTATCTCAGCTATCGTTGCTGACGGCATGATTTTGGGGAACCCTGATACTTCTATCAATGGTAAGGGTGTTGAAGAAGACCCGCTTCTTGCAGAAGCAGTTGCCAAGGTTACTCCTGGGAACAGTGCATCACTGAAGAATGGTAACACTGTTTTCTATGTTGCCGCATCCGCAGTTCCAAATACCAACTGGGTTCTCTATTCAGCAGTTCCTGAGTCAGATGTACTCGCAGCTCTCAGAGCATTCCAGAAGATCTGTTATGTGATCATGGTTGTGATCATCGTAATCATAATTATTGCACTTCTCACGGTTGTACATTCAGTCATCTCTGTTCCTCTTCGCAAGGTTACAGTTGCGGCTGAGAAGATTTCTGAGGGTGATTTCGATGTCGACCTGCCAACAGAGTCAAAGAACGAGATTGGCCAGCTGGCAGTAGCATTCAGCAAAACAACTGATCAGCTCCAGAACTATCAGGGTTATATCGATGAGATATCCGGTGCACTTTCAGAAGTTGCAAACGGCAACCTGAATGTTCAGCTCAAGCGTGATTATGTAGGTCAGTTCGCAAAGCTTAAGATCAACATGGATAACCTTATATCACAGCTCACTGAGATCGTAAGTTCTATCATGAGTTCCGCAAAGCTTGTTGACGGTGGCGCAGTTCAGATTTCAGCAGGCGCTCAGGGTCTCGCACAGGGCGCAACAGAGCAGGCAAGCTCTATCGAGGAGTTGTCAGCTGAGATCAATCAGATCAATGACAAGACTATCGACATGGCTGAAAACGCACGTGTTGCTGAGCAGCAGATCCACAGTGCAGAGGAGCAGATCAATACAAGTAACGAGCAGATGGTTGATCTCCGTAGGGCGATGGAAGACATCACAGACAAGTCACAACGTATTTCTACCATCATCAAGACCATCGATGATATCGCATTCCAGACCAACATCCTGGCTCTCAATGCAGCCGTTGAGGCGGCTCGTGCAGGTGCCGCAGGTAAGGGATTTGCCGTAGTTGCTGATGAGGTTCGTAACCTCGCAGGTAAGTCATCAACTGCAGCTCTCGATACATCGAACCTTATTACCGAGACTATCAATGCTGTTCAGACCGGTGATTCTCTCACCATCCAGACAGCAAATTACCTTAAGAGTACTCAGGAAGCAACAGAGAAGGCTGTACAGCTTATCGCTGAGATCACAGCTGCAACAGAGCATCAGCAGCAGTCTCTCAATGATATCAAGCAGGGTATCGATCAGATCTCCAGCGTTGTACAGACCAATGCTGCTACAGCAGAGGAAAGTGCCGCTGCAAGCCAGGAACTTACGAGACAGGCAGGAGTACTTAATTCTGAGGTCAATAAGTTCAATCTGTAAATGCTGATTGAGGTAAACATTTTTGACACAGAGCACGTCAGAAATATGGGCTATGAAAAGCCTTCATAGATGAGAAACTATAGAGTGCAGGTGCGAGAGTCTTTAAGATCTTGTACCTGCATTTTTATTCACTTACCGGATTTTGTGAATTATGAGATGATGATGTAAAGTGCTCATATAAGAACGAAAGCTACACTTTCAATGCAGGGAGGCCATATGATAGTGAAGATAAGTATTACAGGAAGACGAAAAAACAAGCTCAGTATTCCGAAACTCATGGGAGGCTTTATGCTCATTTATACCCTGAGTGTCATGCTATACAATACTATATCGCTTTTTGCTCATACCCCTCAAAAAATCATTACAATCTCACACAGAGGGCGAGTGTCCGGTCATGGAGTTGAAAACACCATATCAGCATTACAATATACTGTAATGAACGCCCATCCTGATTATGCTGAAATAGACATTCAGGAAACAAAAGACCATGAGTTTATAGTGGCACACGATGCCAATCTGATACGTTTATGCGGTATAGACAGAAACATTTACGATATGAATCTTGATGAACTTGTGGGACTGGAAGTGAGGGAAGGCAGTTTTACAGCAGTTCTTTCCGATTTTGATGATTATCTGAGTAAAGCTGATGAATACGGTCAAAAACTTCTGATCGAAGTAAAGACAACTCCATATAGTTCACCGGATATGACCGAGCGATTCCTGAAGAGATATGGGGAAGATATCAAAACTCATGGTCATATAGTTCAGAGCTTTGATATCGATGTGATAAAAAAGATCGATGAGTCAGATCCTGAAATCTCTACCGGTCTGCTTCTCAAACATACGCAGGGGGTCAGAAAAGGTCCTTCAGACTTTTACTCTATAGAAAAAACAACTTTGGTCTATAATTTTATATTCTCTATCAGAAGAAGCGGAAAACAGATTTTTACATGGACAGTAAATAACCCGAGAGATATGAAACGACTGATATTTTTTAAAGTCGACGGTATCATCACGGACAACATAGAGAAGTTAAATGACATCCTTGAACATAACGATAAAGCAAAAAAACTGTAGTGTAGATGCATGGGATATATGCCCGTGCATCTTTTTTTATCAGCGGATTTCTGATCTGCCAGTGCCCCTGCAAACTGTGTGACTTCTGTGACATATCCTGTGTTAAGCTCGATATACCAAACATGATACATTAAACTGCTTAAGTACCCGTTTTTCAGAAAGCCGTGCAGGATATGTCGATATTTTATTTATTTAGAACAAACCGAACTGTATTGAAGCTTTTATATATTTGTGAACATCTTATAGATATGTATGAGGTGAAGGATGTCCATATTCCATCCTGTAAGAATGACCTCCTCGTAAACATCGGCCGTAAGATAAAAAGCAACATAGATTACTATGCACATTTACAGCCCTTGGAACTCCCAAAAACTGCTCACGAGCTCATATCTCAGGAAGCTTTCGATCTCTTAACGAGTGGAAAGTATCATATCTATACAGGGATTCTGAATCAGGCCACATGTGGTGAAAACCTGCTCAAGGTATATAAACAAAACATGAAGGATTCCGTAAAATCCGGAGATATATCTCCGGAAGCAGGAAACGCCAAGTGCAATGATCTCATAAGATATGTTACCGGTGGGGGAACAACCTGGCAGACAAAAATTTGAAATTTTTTTCAAAAAAATGTAATAATCAAAGGCGTCATGTCGATATTATTAACATAAGGTAAACATTTTGTAAGTTTCTTAAACAAAATGCAATTCCCCCCTTATTTTGTGACATTTCTGTGACAGATATACTGTTACAATTACGTCACGACAACAGAATAGTAATTGATGTGACCAATCCAATGGCATCGATTCAAAAATAAGAATCCATCAAGTTTGTCCTCCCTATCATTTAACTTGATGGATTTTTATTATCTGTTTTGAATGATTTTAATTTCGTCAGTGCATTATCAGACGATATGTTATTTGTGAAGGATTTTATTTTTTTGTCAAGGAGTACAAAACATGTCAAAGAAACTCATTCTACTTGGAAATATTGATGCAGCAAAAACTCTGGTAAGCATGGCTGAAACCTGCGATTTTGATATCGATCTCGATTATGGAAATATAAGAGTAGATGCCAAGTCTATTATAGGCGTCCTGTCTCTTGATCTGAGAAAGCCGTGGAATATCTCTTATGATGGAACGAATGATGCACTGGAAGGCTTCATAAACGAGCACCTTGCTGCATCTTGAGATATTAATCGAAACACTGATTAACTCATAGTCAGAGTTTCCATAAGTCAGACATTTGTTATATTCATATACAACATATGCACCCTTTCCACTTTACAAAGAGAACCATCATCGCCGATGGTTCTTTTTTGTATCTTAAAAAAGTTCTTGCATATGCACTTATTTTGCTGCAATAGTTTTTCATTTTACATTTGGAAGAAATAAACAAATAAGCTATTATAAACAAGGAAAATTTATTTATTTTTAAACTGTTTTTGTTGTATTACTTTATTTCAAGTGCTAAAATGACTACATAAATATTTTGCCGTAGAGAGAAGAGAGTATGGCAGTAAGCAGTTTCAGAAAGCTGCTTACTTTTGCATACTCTCTTTTTTTGTGCATATTTTCTATGAGTAGACTGAGTAACGACAGCAATAAAAACACAGGGGATCATATATGCAAAGACAAGAATTCATCGCGGAGATTGAAAGCAATCCTGTAATTGCTGCCATCAAAGACAGCGAAGGCCTGACGAAATGTATCGATACGGACATCGGAGTGATATTCGTACTCTACGGAGATGTCTGCAGCCTGCCGGATATAGTTAAAACCTTGAAGGATGCCGGCAAAACAGTAGTTGTACACGTAGACCTGATAAGCGGCCTGGCATCAAAGGAAGTGGCATTGGATTTCATCAAAACCTACACGTCGGCAGACGGAATCATCACCACAAAACCGAATCTTATAAAACATGCCAAGGATCTCGGTCTCAACACCATACTCAGATTTTTCATGCTGGACAGTATCGCACTTGAGAACGTAGAGAAACAAAGCCACTCAGACGTTCAACCGGACATCATCGAAGTCCTGCCAGGCATACTGCTTCCGGACTTTTTTGAAAAGATCAGACGGATCTCAAGAGTCCGCCTCATGGCAAGCGGCCTCATAAGCACAAAAGAAGAAGTACTAAATGCACTGAACAACGGAGTCATCTCCATATCAACAACAAACCAAAAGATATGGAATATGTGACAGGTTTTGTAAAAACCTGTCATGCAGCGTCAGCCCTCGCGAAGCGAATCTAAATGGGCTGACGTTCCCAGAATATGTAGATACACCATAAACGGAGGATATAAACAAATGGCTAAATACATCATGGCGCTGGATGCAGGCACAACCAGTAACCGCTGCATCCTTTTCGACAAAGCAGGAAACATCTGCTCAGTAGTACAAAAAGAATTCACTCAGTTCTTCCCGCAGCCGGGCTGGGTTGAGCACGACGCTACCGAGATATGGCAGTCACAGCTTTCCGTTGCCCGTCAGGCTATGAACAAGATCGGGGCAACCTACGAGGACATCGTGTCCATCGGTATCACAAACCAGCGAGAGACAACCATCGTGTGGGACAAGACAACAGGACAGCCTGTATGCCACGCGATAGTATGGCAGTGCCGCCGTACCGCTGACGAAGCTGAAAAGTTAAAAGCCGAAGGACTGGAGGAGACCTTCCAGAAAAAGACAGGACTCATCATCGATCCTTACTTCTCAGCAACCAAGCTCCAGTGGATACTCCGCCACATGCCGAACGCCCAGGAGCGCGCTGAAAAGGGAGAACTGCTTTTCGGAACAGTAGACAGCTGGCTCATCTGGAAACTCACAAAGGGCAAGGTCCATGTAACTGACTATTCCAATGCTTCAAGAACCATGCTTTTCAACATCAATACTCTGGAATGGGACGAGGATATATTGAAAAAACTCAATATCCCTCGCTGCATGCTTCCTGATGTCAAGCCAAGCAGCTATGTTTACGGCGAGACAGACCCTGAGTTTTTCGGTGGTCCTGTAAAGATCGCCGGTGCAGGCGGAGATCAGCAGTGTGCACTTTTCGGTCAGACCTGTTTCGAGTCAGGTGAAGCCAAGAATACTTACGGCACTGGCTGCTTCATGCTCATGAACACAGGTGAGAAGCCGGTATTTTCCAAAAACGGCCTCCTCACAACCATTGCCTGGGGTATCGACGGCAAGGTCAATTACGCCCTTGAAGGTTCTGTTTACGTTGCCGGAGCTGCCATCCAGTGGCTGAGAGATGAGCTGAGAGTTATCGACAGTTCCGCTGACTCCGAGTACTTTGCCACAAGAGTAAAAAATACCAACGGCTGTTACGTGGTACCTGCCTTTACAGGTCTCGGCGCACCGTACTGGGATCCTTTTGCAAGAGGCGTGATCACAGGTCTCACAAGAGGCGTTAACAAGTATCACATCATCCGGGCAACTCTTGAGTCTCTGGCCTTCCAGACAAACGACGTTCTGCGAGCTATGGAAAAGGATTCAAACATTCACCTCACATCCCTGAAAGTGGATGGCGGTGCCTGCAAGAACAACTTCCTCATGCAGTTCCAGTCAGACATCATCGATGCTCCTGTCCACAGACCAAAGTGTGTCGAAACGACAGCCATGGGTGCTGCCTATCTCGCAGGTCTCGCAACAGGCTTCTGGGAGAACAAGGATGATGTCAAGAAGAACTGGCAGATCGACCGGGAGTTCAATCCGGAGATGAGAGAAGTTGACAGAGAAAAAGAGATCAAGGGCTGGAATCAGGCTGTAAAAGCTACTTTCGGCTGGGACAAGTAAAAAATTTTGTTGAGCAAGCTTCGCTGTTACTTAGGTTTATGCCTGCTGCAATGCAAAAAAGCAGAAGGGACTAAGCCCCATATAAGAGCTGTACAGCGAAAGCTCAGGAGGATATAAAATGACTTACGATGTAATAATTATTGGTGCCGGCGTTACCGGTGCAGCTGTAGCGAGAGAGCTTTCCCGTTACGAAACCAATGTATGCGTTCTCGAAAAAGAAGAGGATGTATGCTGTGGAACTTCAAAAGCAAACAGTGCCATCATTCATGCAGGATATGACTGTGAGCCGGGCTCCAACATGGCCAGGATGAATGTTCGCGGAAATGCAATGATGGATGATCTCTGCAGAGATCTGGACATCCCGTTCAAGCGTAACGGATCCCTCGTAGTCTGCATTCACGAAGAACTGCTCCCAGGTCTTAAGGAGCTCTATGACAGAGGTGTAAAGAATGGCGTTCCGGGCATGAAGCTTCTCACAAGAGAAGAAGCTCTCGCCATGGAGCCGAATATCTCCGACGATGTCAAGGGTGCTCTTTACGCAGAAACAGCCGGAATCATCTGCCCGTTCAAGTTAAACATCGCCATGGCTGAAAATGCCAATCAAAATGGCGTAGACTTCCGCTTCAATACCTGTGTTGAAAAGCTCACAAGAGAAGATGACGGTCTCTGGCACATCCGCACCAACAACGGCGAGTACACAGCAAAGTATGTTGTTAATGCTGCCGGCGTTTACGCAGACGTGTTCCACAACATGGTAAGCGAGCAGAAAATCAATATCATCGAGCGCAGAGGCGAGTACTATCTCCTGGACAGAACAGTAGGAGATCACGTAAGTCATACCATATTCCCTCAGCCTACCAAATACGGAAAGGGTATCCTCGTTGCACCTACAGTACACGGAAACCTCCTTGTAGGTCCAACAGCCATCGATCAGGAAGACAAGGAAGCAACCAATACAACTCCTCGCGGTCTTTCAGAAATCGCAGAAAAGGCTTCTGAAAATGTCAGGAACCTGCCGCTTCGCAGTGTGATCACTTCATTCTCAGGTCTGAGAGCACATGAGAATCATCACGAGTTCATCCTCGGAGAAGTATCCGATGCCCCTCACTTCATTGACTGCGCAGGCATCGAGTCTCCGGGACTCACAAGCTCACCTGCTATCGGCGAGTACATAGGAAATCTACTTCGCGACAAGATGAGCCTCACAGAAAAGGCAAACTGGATCAGTACCAGAAAAGATGTTCTCGATCCTAAGAAGCTGTCAATAGAAGAAAGAAACGAACTCATCAGAAAGAATCCTGCCTACGGACAGATCATCTGCAGATGTGAGTCTGTTACAGAAGGTGAGATCCTTGATGCGATTCACAGACCTCTGGGCGCACGTTCACTGGACGGTGTAAAGCGCAGAACCAGAGCAGGCATGGGACGCTGCCAGGCCGGTTTCTGCAGTCCTCGTGTCATGGATATCCTCGCAAGAGAGCTCAATCTCCCTCTTACAGAGATAACAAAGAGCGGCGGTAAATCAAACATTGTTCTCGAGCGTTCAAAGGAGGTCACAGAATGAAATCAATAGATATAGTTATCGTAGGAGGCGGACCTGCCGGTCTTGCCGCAGCAGTAGCTGCCAGAAAAGCAGGATGTGACAGCATCCTCATCCTCGAGAGAGACGGAGAGCTGGGTGGAATCCTTAATCAGTGTATCCACAACGGTTTCGGTCTCCATACCTTTAAAGAAGAGCTCACAGGTCCTGAGTATGCAGGACGTTTCATAGATCAGGCAATGGAGCTTAATATAGACTACAAGCTGAACACTATGGTCATGGATATATCCAGGGACAAGGTTGTTACAGCCATGAACCGCACCGATGGTATGTTCCAGATTCAGGCCAAAGCAGTAATCCTTGCCATGGGCTGCCGTGAGAGACCACGTGGTGCCCTCAACATCCCGGGCTACAGACCTGCAGGTATCTTTTCAGCAGGTACCGCCCAGCGCCTTGTCAACATCGAGGGCTACATGCCGGGCAGAGAGGTTGTTATACTCGGATCCGGAGACATTGGCCTCATCATGGCACGTCGTATGACTCTGGAAGGCGCCAAGGTCAAGGTTGTGGCAGAGCTTATGCCATATTCCGGTGGTCTCAAGAGAAACATAGTTCAGTGTCTCGATGACTACGGCATCCCTCTCAAGCTGTCACATACAGTTGTTGACATCGAGGGCAAGGAGCATATCACTGCAGTAACCATCGCAGAGGTTGGTCCGGATCGTAAGCCGATTCCTGGTACTGAAGAGAGATATACCTGCGACACGCTGCTGCTTTCCTGTGGTCTCATCCCTGAGAATGAGCTGTCACAGTCAGCCGGTGTCGAGATGAGCCGCATCACCTCCGGTCCTGTTGTTAACGAGAGCCTGGAAACAAACATCCCGGGTGTGTTTGCCTGTGGTAATGTTCTGCATGTGCATGACCTTGTAGACTATGTTTCAGAAGAAGCTGCAAGAGCAGGTCAGAATGCTGTTAAGTATGTGAAGGGCGAGCTGGGAACTGTTTCAGACAGCACAAAGGGCCGTATCAATCTGGTTGCCACTGACGGTGTGAGATACACTGTTCCTTCAACCATCGATCCTGATCGTATGGAGGAAAATCTCACTGTTCGTTTCCGTGTAGGGGATGTTTATAAGGATTCTTATGTAAGCGTGTACTTTGGTGATGAGAGAGTTCAGCACAGAAAGCGTCAGATACTTGCGCCGGGCGAGATGGAGCAGATC
Organism: Oribacterium sp. UBA4274; assembly: GCA_002396005.1. GTDB lineage: Bacteria > Bacillota > Clostridia > Lachnospirales > Lachnospiraceae > Oribacterium. The sequence goes on along the minus strand of DGVW01000036.1, from coordinate 5,542 downwards.
ATCGTTAAGAAGCAGGATCTGCTGGCAAGACCTGATATGGATACCATCACTATCAAGATAGAGAAAGACTGAAAGGAGCTCATACAATGGAACAGAGATTTTTAACATGTATTGGTTGTCCTATGGGCTGCCAGCTCACCGTAGAGATGGACAAGGGTGAAGTAATATCAGTTAGCGGTAATACCTGCAAGCGCGGAGACATTTATGCCCGTAAAGAAGTTACAAATCCGACACGAATCGTGACTTCAACCATCGCCGTAAAAGGCGGAGACAAGGCGAGAGTATCCTGCAAGACTGCGAGCGATATCCCTAAGGACAAGATATTTGCAGTTATGAAGGATATCAATCATGCAGTTTGCGAGGCACCTGTGAAGATCGGAACAGTCCTGATCCCAGATGTTGCCGGAACCGGCGTTTCAGTCATCGCAACGAGAAACATCGCAAAGGTTTCCTGATTGAGTATTTTAGTGATGTACAGATAACAGTTCAGCCGGGGCAGGTGCAATCAACTAACACTAGTGAGCATCCACCTAAACGCGGGTCGCTGCGGCGGAAAAATCTAAATCAGAACCTCTAAGCGGCTCTAGGTCCTCGCTTTACGTGTTTAGTTGGATGCTCACCAGCTCTTTGATGCACCTGCCCCGGCTGATATCTACACATCAAATCAAACCGAGCTTCTCCATAGCGTATCTTATGCCATCATCTTCAACATTCTTTGTTATGAAAGGGTCAAATGCTTCAAGCTCTGCAGCATGCTTTCCCATTGCGATATTGTTGCCGCAGGCCTTGAACATCTCGATATCGTTGGTGCTGTCTCCAAATCCATAGGCGTCTTCCTTTGTTAAACCAAGGTATTGGAGCATCCGGTCGACAGCATTACCCTTGCCATGGCCCTTTGGGACTATCTCATAGAAATTTTTGCCACGGTCAATGATGTGGAACATAGGCGAGAAATCCCTGATAAAACCATCGATGTCCGATGGATGATGACTCGCATAGTCAGCTCCCAGATCATTGCCTGTACCGTTGTCTGCATGTATGCAGAACTTAGATATCTCATAGTCCCCGTCATAAGGAGTCGGATCCACACCACCTTCAGAATCAGCCAGTCCTATGAATCCGTCCACATAACTGCTAAATAGTGGATGCTCATCGAGAAGTGCCTCTGATGGCTGACAGTGGCAGCCTTCACGACCTTCAAGATATATGAGGATACCGTACTTATCAGATGCCTGCCTGATCAGTTCTTTTACATCCGATGAAATCTTATAGTAGTAGATAGTTGAGCCTTCATATATAAGTTCTGTGCCGCAACCGCACAAAAAGCCATCAACCTCTACCAGCTTCTGAATCTTTCTGAGCATACCGCCGGTTCTGCCTGAATTGATAAAAACCTTGTTGCCGAGCTCCCGTGTGATCCTGAGGGCTTCAAGTGCACTTTCAGGTATTTCATGAGTTATTTCATCCAATAAAGTTCCGTCTACGTCAAAAAATAATGCTTTCATATGTTTAAATAATCCTATCTTTCAGAATGCAGACAGTATAACACCTGCTAATAAATAATTAAAACTATATCAGAGGTACAAAGCTGTACATTGTCTGATATTTGGGTATTCGGCTGAAACGACAGGTGAAATTGTCTTAAAAATGTCACTAAAGGTCAAAAAAGCTGAATGCTCTGCATTAAACAGATGCAAGCTCTCTGCTTTTTTGCTATAATAGGGACTTATGTGAGGTTATGATGACCAAAGATTTTTATTTCAAAAAGAAGAGTGAGCTTGATGAACTGCGCCGTGAGGCCGGAATTCTTCATCTTGAGTACATTCGCGTCGGAAGGACACTGGGCAGAAAAAAGCAGCAGGACTGGTGGGTAACTCAAGGCAACCTTCGACGATATGTAAATCTGATTCACAAAGTACAGGCGCTGGATGAGATGATTGCACCTTATGAATTGTGCAACGGCATCCGCAAAATTAATTTACAGGAGTATATGAGATGGCATTATTTGACTTTTTAGGCGGAAACAAGAAAAAGGCGGAAGCCGAGCAGAAGATAGAGGAACAGAAGCAGGAACAGCACGACCTTGCTGTGAAGCGTCAGGAGGATGAACACAAGGATCTGAAGTGGCCGGGTCTCATGCCTATCAATCTTTTCGTTCGTAAACCTGAGGAGAAACCGCATCTTACAGTTGTAAACGGTTCTGCAGGACAGGACGAGGAGCGCACAGACAAGCAGGCTTCGGCTCAGGTTCAGGAAGAGAAGTCTGTTACAGAAGAGAAGCCTCAGGAAGCTCAGCCGAAGCCTACTGTTCAGATCGAGGATCCTCTTTCACCGGAGCGCAAGGCTGAGATCGGAAGAATCATCTATGAGCCTGAGATCAAGCTTGATATGGTGAAGGATTTAAGTCTCCAGGAGATTCTCTTCCTTGAGGTTTCACTTGTTACTGCCAACAGAATGAAACCTCTTGAGAACTATGAGCAGAATCATCAGCAGATTCGTAATCAGTTCCTGAACCTCGTTCGTGCTGCAGATAAGCTTTATGTGATTTATGACAGCCGCACAGGCTATCCGCTTCTTGATGGTGGTTATGCACAGATGTATCTCGACAAGGAGCATGCAGAGACTGTTGCCAGACTTTACAACGAGCAGCTCAGAGTAACTCGTGTAATCGAGGTTCCAGGTATGTCTGCCAATACAGAGAGACCTGATGGTAAGATCCAGATGAAGATTTTTGACTTCATGTTTTTCCTCGGAATCGAGAACATCATCGTAGATAACGGTTGGTACAAGGGTTTCCTTCGCCGCAGCGAGATTTCTGCTCCTTTCTATATCAATGAGGATCCGGAGAAGATTCCACCATACAATCCGGCTCTCAGCTTTGCACTCATTGATTATGTAGGTGAGATCAAGTGGCCTGTTAACTACGGAAAGCGTCAGGAGATCCTCAAGGGCAAGTTCAACCGCATCATGCAGCTTGTTCCTAAGTCAACATTCATCATCCCTATGCGTTCTCTTGACGAGACAGCAGGCAATCCGGAGGATGCTGCTGATGAGAACACGACCGGTGATCAGTCTGATGTACCGGTAAATCCTGCTGCTGCAACTCAGGCAACAGAGGATGCTGATTCAGCTCAGGCAGCTGCAACACAGAAGAACCACCGCATCCAGATACCTGTTATGCGTATCAATGATAAGAATATGCTTCCTGTCTATACAGATATCTTTGAGTTTTCAAAGAAGTTTGCCAATACACCATTCAAGCCTGTCCGTGCTGATTTCAAGGGTGTAAACAGATTTATGCCTAACTATAACGGTATGGTTCTGAATCCTCAGGGTGCAGGTATGGTCATCGAGCGTCGCGAAGCTCCGGCACAGACTCCGGCTGCCGCAACTCAGACACCTGACGGAAAAACCGCTATTCCAATTCAGGTTAAGGTTTCACCGGTTCAGGCTCCGACCGAAGCTAAGCCGCAGGCTTCTGAGGCAACTGCTCAGGAAGCTGAAACACAAGCTTCCGCACCGGAGACCAAGGTTGACGCAACCTCCAATGTCATCGACCTTAACTCAAGAAGAGGCAATAACCAGTAACGTAATTCCGGTACTTAAAAACATAGTATTTTCAGACCCGCTGCAATTGCAGCGGGTTTTTTATCCCTCTTCACACTTAACTTTTTAAATGTTAAAATAAATAGATTACTTTGAGGGAGGCCTGTCGTGGACATGGAATCCATAGATTATGATGAGCTTGAAAAAGAGAACAAAGCTCTGGTTCTACGCATACAAACAGATGATGACCGCGAGAAAGCGGAGGCAGATCTCTGCAGCATAAACAAGGGTCTCATCATGCATACAGTCAGAAATTATGTCAATCTCTCCAATCACACCCTCAGCGGCGAAGACCTGGAAAGTGTCGGCAAGATAGGACTGATACGCGCCGCACAGCAATATGATCCGTCTTTCGGAACAAAGTTTTCGACCTACGCTGTTTACTGGATACGGGACAGTATAGTCAAAGAGATTTACAATGCGGGCTTCGGCATTCGCCTCTCGAACCACCAGCTTGAACGTATATTCAAGGTGCAGTCTGTACTCAGGAAGTATGATCTCGAGCATCTGGAGGGAGATGCCATGATCCATGCTATCATGGAGGACACCGGATTTTCGGAGGAGGAGGTCCGCAAATGTCTCCGCCTGAGCAACATCGTTCTCAGCACAACATCTCTTAACCGGAAGATCGGCAACGATGAGGGGGATACCTCTGAGCTTTTGGAGATGGAGATGTCCCCTGATAATGTTGAGGAAAAGGTGATCGAGCAGGAACTGCATCTCGAGCTGTATCGTTCTCTCAACACTCTTTCCGATGATGAGAGAGATACACTGGTACTGAGATACGGCCTTCATGACGGAAAGCAGCATACTCTGAAAGAAATCGCCGGTCTCTATAATCTCTCCATAGAAGCTATACGTCAGCGTGAGCAGAAAGCTTTAAGAAAACTGAGACAGCAGTTGGATTGAACCTGCATTTATATGCATCAGCATTACCCGCCCGAACACTCAAAAAATACTGTACAGAATTCAGAGGAATAGGTTAGCAATTGATTAAAATAGATTTGATCACCGGATTTTTAGGATCCGGTAAAACTACATTTATAAAAAAATACGCGAGGCACCTCATTGATCAGGGAGAGCGGGTTTGCATACTCGAGAACGATTACGGCGCCATAAACATTGACATGGTACTGCTGAATGACCTGCTGGGTCCGAATTGTGAGCTGGAGATGGTAGTAGGCGGTGACGGTCATGAGGCGCATCAGCGCCGTTTCCGCACCAAGCTCATAAACATCAGTATGCTGGGGTTTACCCGTGTCATAGTGGAGCCGAGCGGAATCTATGATGTGGATGAGTTTTTCGACACCCTGTATGAAAGCCCACTGGACCGGTGGTATGAAGCAGGCTCTGTCATAAGCATAGTTGATCCATGGCAGACTCAGGATCTTTCGGAGGAACTTCGCTACATCCTGATGTCAGAAACCGCAAGAGCCGGGAAGATCGTTTTCAGCAAGCTGCATAACGAGAGTTCTCAGAATCCGGGACACTTCTCAGATGATAACCGCTCAGCAGCTGACAATGATTTGACAGCTGCCCTTGACTACCTGAACGCGTCTCTTCTGCATTTCAGATGTAAAAGGAAACTGGATTTAAATCGGGACATACTTGCAAAGAGTTGGGACGAGCTGACTGAACAGGATTTCTCGGCTATCGAAAACGCCGGTTACGTAAATGCCGACCACCTGAAACTTGCTCTAAATGACAACAACAATTTCCAATCCTTGTTTTACCTTTACTACAGGACCACGGAAACAGATATACGGGAGCGCATCCGGAAACTATTCTCAGATCCAGAGGCCGGTAATGTTATAAGAGTGAAGGGATTCATGAAGCTGCAATCAGAAGAGCGGTCTCATGAACTGCCTTTGCCTGAGACACAGGGATCTTTGATGATTGAAAAAGCTTCATCTCAGGCGCAGGATTCCTTCATTGA
>DGVW01000026.1 GCA_002396005.1 Oribacterium sp. UBA4274 | reverse complement strand
TATCCGGGACTTCCGGGCGACAAGTACTATAATCTTGCAAGAAAGTACATGCCTGATGGAACCTGCGGAGTTATTTCTTTCGGCATAAAGGGCGGCCGTAAAAATGCAGAAGAGTTTATGAAGCACTTGAAGCTTGCCATCATTGCAACTCATGTCGCTGATGCTCATACCTGTGTACTTCACCCTGCATCCTCAACACACCGTCAGATGACAGATGAGGAGCTTATTGCCGGCGGAGTGAAGCCTGATATGGTGAGACTTTCTGTGGGCATCGAAAATGTCCAGGACATCATCGATGATATCAGCCAGGCACTTAATGCCTCACAGAACGCATAAGCTTATTCTTTTTAAAGCCAATTAAGACCCGATTCTTCATTGGCATGGTTTTATCATCAGCGTTCTTAGGTTTTAACTTTTGATTTATTTTATTTCATAAACGTTTTCCTTGACGATAATTTATAAAACCATTAAAATTTTATCGTCATAATATGCCCATTATATGGTTGGGCGTTTCTACAAGCTGCCGTTAACAGTATCTTATGACCTTTATTTGTCATAGGCTGCTGTAACGGCAGTTTTGATGTGAGGGAGATAGCATGAACACTAATTTTGATGTAATTATCATCGGTGCGGGACCGGGAGGAATTTTTGCAGCATACGAACTTATAAAATTATGCCCGGATCTTGATATCGCAGTATACGAATCCGGCAATCCTCTTGAAAAGAGAAAATGTCCAATTGATGGAGATAAAATAAAATCATGTATCAACTGTCCGACATGTTCTATCATGAGCGGTTTCGGTGGTGCAGGAGCATTTTCAGACGGCAAGTATAACATTACCAATGCTTTCGGCGGTACACTTTATGAGCACGTAGGCAGGGATACCGCTACTGACCTAATGAAGTATGTCGATACTATCAACATGAGTCATGGAGGAGAGGGAACAAAACTTTACTCAACTTCCGGATCCGAGTTCAAAAAGAGATGTATCCAGAGTAAGCTGTCACTGCTTGATGCCTCTGTTCGTCATCTGGGAACAGATAAAAACTACATAGTTTTGAAAAACATTTATGAGGAGCTGAAGGACAAGGTGCATTTCTTCTTCCGTACTCCTATCGAAAAAGTTCGTAAGCTTGACGATGGCTATGAGGTTGATTTCAAGGACGGCACTGCAGCATGTAAGTACTGCATCATATCTGTCGGCCGCAGCGGCAGCAAATGGATGGAAACAGTATGCGAGGATCTGAACATTCCTACCAAGTCTAACAGAGTTGATCTTGGCGTACGTGTTGAACTCCCCGCAGTTGTGTTTGAGGATATCACAAGTGAGCTTTATGAAGGCAAGATAGTTTATCAGACTCAGAAATTTGAAGATAAGGTGCGTACCTTCTGTATGAACCCACACGGTGCAGTTGTTAATGAAAACACTAACGGCATCATAACAGTTAACGGTCACAGCTATGAAGATCCTGCATTGCAGACTGACAACACCAACTTTGCCCTTCTTGTAAGCAAGCATTTTTCAGAGCCTTTCAAGGACAGTAACGGTTATGGCGAAAGTATCGCACGTCTGTCCAATATGCTTGGAGGCGGAGTTATCGTACAGAGATTCGGCGATCTGGAAAGAGGACGCCGCAGTACCGTAAAACGTATAGAAGAGGGTACTGTAAGACCGACTCTCAAGGCAACTCCGGGAGATCTGAGTCTGGTACTTCCTAAGCGTATCCTCGACGGCATCATTGAGATGATTTATGCCCTGGACAAGATTGCACCGGGTACTGCCAATGATGACACTTTACTGTATGGTGTTGAAGTTAAGTTTTACAATATGGAAGTTTCGGTCGATGAAAATCTGGAAACCATATATCCTGAACTTTTTGTCATCGGAGACGGAAGTGGTGTCACACACTCACTGTCACATGCTTCAGCCAGCGGTGTGTATGTTGCCAGAGAGATTGCAAAGCGCATCGGATAATTAATCCGACCGGTAGTTGTGCAATTATTACAACTGAATTTAATTTCGTTTACCTTTTACAATCAAACATTTACAAAGCAGACATAATATGAAGCTATGTCTGCTTTTTTTATTCTCTGGTTATACATTCTATGAAGTTATATCATATTACGTTTTTATAATTTTTATTGCTTTTTCATTTTGCCGTACTATAATTTTATTAATTACATAAGCAATTTTTATTATATTACTATATTTTGGAGGATTATAAAAATGGCAGAACCAAGATTATTTTATGAAAAAGACTGTGACATCTCTTTCCTTAAGGGCAAGAAAATCTGCATCATCGGATATGGCTCTCAGGGTCATGCCCATGCTCTTAATCTTAAAGAGTCAGGATGTGATGTAGTTGTAGGTCTTTACGAAGGATCCAAATCAAAGGCCAAGGCTGAATCTCAGGGTCTTACAGTACTTCCTACAGCTGAGGCTGTAAAGCAGTCTGATATCATTATGATCCTCATCAACGATGAACTTCAGGCAGGTATGTACAAAAAGGATGTTGAGCCTAACTTAAAGGCAGGCGATATGCTTATGTTCGCTCACGGTTTCAACATCAACTACAAGCTTATCGTTCCTCCTAAAGACGTTGACGTTGCCATGATTGCCCCTAAGGCTCCTGGTCATACTGTACGTTCAGAGTATCAGGCAGGTAAGGGAACTCCTTGTCTTGTGGCTATTCATCAGGATGCTACAGGTCACGCACTTGATACAGCTCTTGCTTATGGTGCAGGTATCGGTGGAGCACGTGCAGGTCTTCTTGAGACAACATTCAAGACTGAGACTGAGACCGATCTTTTCGGTGAGCAGGCTGTTCTCTGCGGCGGTGTATGTGCACTTATGCAGGCAGGTTTCGAGACTCTGGTTGAGGCAGGATATGATCCACGTAATGCATATTTCGAGTGTGTACATGAGATGAAGCTTATCGTAGATCTCATCTATCAGTCAGGTTTCGCAGGTATGAGATATTCAATCTCTAACACAGCAGAATTCGGTGATTATGTAACAGGTCCTAAAATCGTTACAGAAGATACAAAGAAAGCTATGAAGAAGATTCTTGCAGATATTCAGGATGGAACATTTGCATCTGAATTCCTTCAGGATATGAACAACGGTAAGGTTCATTTCCAGGCTATGAGAGCAAAGGCTGCCGAGCATCCTGCTGAGAAAGTTGGTGCTGAGATCAGAAAGCTTTACAGCTGGAACAACGAGTCAGACAAGCTTGTCAACAACTAATGAAACCCTGATCAATAGTGTTTCACAAATTATGATTTCAAAGGCCAGACGTTACGGAAGTTAACGCTGGCCTTTTTAACACATTTTCGGAGGAGCAAAATGAAAACTCTCCTGGCAAATCTTATAATCTATGGAAATATAAAGCATGACAAAACTCTAAATACTATTGCAAACATTGATGCTGCTGCCAAAAGATCAGATTTTGAAACCGTTCATGCCATGATATCCCAATGCTACGATGAGGTTCATCATATCATGGAGACAGCCACCACATATGGTTTCACCGATAATCTATGGGCAGCCTACATAACCTTTCTGCTCATGATAGATGAAAATCCTCTTGCTATGGTTTCAGAGAATTCCATCATGCCGGAAGGTACTGCATCAAAATTCGCGGATCATGATTATCAACAGCTCATAGAACTCCTGCATTATGATTTTTCTGAGCTTGAGTCAATTCTTTCTATGGATTGTTTCTCAAATCTGCAGAAATATGATGCAGTAAAAAAACATGAGCGAATGTATTACAGCTATATTTCCAAAGCAGTCAACTCCCTTAAAGATAAACTCGTCAATGCACAGACTGTTTCTGACTTTCACGCAGCTGTAGCTGATTATTATGCTACTCACGGAGTAGGAATGTTTGGTCTCAATAAGGCTTTCAGGATAAGAAACAAACCTGATGGTTCACCGGAACTCATACCTATAAACAATCTTGATACAGTTAATTACGATGACCTCATAGGTTATGAACTACAGAAGCAGCAGGTTTACGACAATACACTGGCTTTTCTCGAAGGAAGAGGGGCAAATAACGTATTGCTGTACGGTGATGCCGGAACAGGTAAGTCCACGACCATAAAAGCCACTCTCAATGAATTCTATCCGAAAGGGTTAAGACTTATCGAGATTTACAAGCATCAGTTCAAGGATTTATCCTACGTAATCTCTAAGATAAAGGGACGAAATTATAAGTTCATCATATATATGGATGATCTGTCCTTTGAGGATTTTGAAATTGAATATAAATATCTGAAAGCAGTTATCGAAGGCGGCTTTGAGACCAAGCCTGATAACATACTGATATACGCAACATCAAATCGCAGACACCTGATAAAAGAAAGTACCAATGACCGTGACGATATGGGTCACGGCGGCGATGTGCACCACTCAGACACTTTGGAAGAAAAGTTGTCCCTTGTGGATCGTTTCGGACTAAATGTTCTTTATACCAAGCCAAGTGTTCAGGAATTCCAGAAGATAGTTATCAGTCTTGCCAGAAAACATGGTATAGATATGCCGGAAAAAGAGCTTCTGGCAGCTGCCAATGTCTGGTCCGTAAGAAAGAGCGGTCATACAGGAAGAGTAGCACAGCAATTCATCAACTCACTTAATCCTAAATCCTAGAAGAGATTGATATCATGGCTGATATAACTTATTGTTAATTGACAGTATGATATTATAATCGCATAATTATTGTATATATTTTAACAGAAAGGCACGCAAAGAAGCATGAATAATTTCAGTTCAATTCTATCTGTCATTATTATTCTGGTGAACATTATTGTCATTAGCAATAATGCTTATTTGTGTAAAGCTTTTCAAGAGTAATAAAGACTGATTTTGTTTTTTAACCTTGCAGCTTTACGTCTGCAGGGTTATTTTTTTAGGAAAACGCAGATTAAAGTGTTTCCTTAGATATTTCAGTCAAATAGTTGTATAGTTATATGAAGGGAATTGGCCTGATCTTTAGTAATTTATAATAAAAGGAGTACTAAGATGAGATTAAAAGGAGCAACAATCTTGATAGAAGAACTGCTCAGGCAGGGAGTTGACACAGTTTTCGGTTATCCCGGCGGTGCGGTTCTCGATATTTACGATGAGCTTTATAAATACAGCGACAGGATCGATCATGTAATCACAGCTCATGAGCAAGGTGCCTGCCATGCTGCAGACGGTTATGCCCGTGCCAGCGGAAAAACCGGTGTTGTTATCGCTACCTCCGGTCCGGGCGCTACCAATCTTGTAACAGGTATCGCCAATGCCAATCTGGATTCGGTTCCACTTGTAGCCATCACCGGCAATGTTTCTGTCAATGCTCTCGGTCGTGACAGTTTTCAGGAAGTTGATATCGTCGGTATCACACAGCCTATCGTAAAGCATAATTTCATGGTTCGCCATGTACAGGAGCTTGAGCAGACCATCAAAGAAGCTTTCCTTATTGCCAATTCCGGTCGTAAAGGTCCTGTTCTTATAGACATACCTAAAAATGTCCAGACTGATACTTGTGAATATGGCATTGCGGTAGTTCCGCGTATGCCTGACAAGCCAAAGCTCCCTTACGTAAAGGATAAGGTGCTTGAGGCTATACGAAACAGCACTAAACCTTTTATATACTGCGGAGGCGGTGTTATAGCAGCCTCAGCCGAACAGGAGGTACTTGAGCTCAGTCATCGTCTGGATGCCCCTGTAGGTCTCAGTATGATGGGCAGAACAGCATTACCGGACTCCTATGATTACAATCTCGGTATGTGTGGTATGCATGGTGAATATGCCGCTTCCAAAGCTCAGTCCGAGTGTGATCTGATGCTTGCCATCGGTGTTCGTTTCTCCGACAGAGCAACCGGAGATCTCAATGAATACACCAAAAAGTGCACTGTTATACATATCGATATAGATAAGGCTGAGTTTGGTAAAAATGTTGACCCGGATTTCTGTTTGCAAGGTGATGTCAAGGCTATCCTTCAGGATCTTTTAAAGGATTTAAAGGGGGTTCGTCATCCGGAATGGCGTGAGGAGATCACTGAGTTTAAAAAGACAAAAACTCCTGACCGTCCCGGAGAGTTCTGTCCTAAAAACATCATTGAAGCTGTTCGCAGGCATATGCAGGACAGCACAGTCGTTGCAACAGATGTAGGACAGCACCAGATGTGGACAGTACAGTATTATGACTTTGAACAGCCTCGTACATTACTTACATCCGGCGGACTCGGAACCATGGGATATGGTCTCGGAGCAGCAATAGGAGGATGCATAGGTTCCGGTCGTAAAAGAACAGTTCTTTTCACTTCTGAAGGATCTTTCGGAATGAATCTTAACGAGCTATGTACAGTTGTAAGTCAGGATCTGCCTATCACCATCGTAGTCCTTGATAACAACGTTCTCGGAATGGTCAGACAGTGGCAGGGTATCTTCTATGAAGGAAGATATTCTCAGACAACTCTTAATCGCAAGACTGATTTTGCAGCTCTGGCTAACGCATTTGGCGCAAAGGGTTATTCAGTTGCCACACTTGAGGAGCTGGAAAAGGTTCTTACAGAAACTGACACCGGAGACAAGGGAGCATACCTTATAGATTGTCATATCAATCAGGATGAAAAAGTACTCCCTATGATTCCACCAGGAAAATCAATAAAGAATATCATTCTTAAGGGCTAAGGAGCAATACTATGGAAGAGCGTTTTATCATTGACTTATGGGTGAACAACCGCTTTGGAGTACTTAACAGGATTACAGGACTCTACTCAAAGCGCGGATACAATATCGAAACTATTCATGCCGGTCCTACAGATGTACCGGGCGTAACAAAGATTGAAATCGTTTCTACCGGGGATGATTACATGAGAACACAGGTCATTTCACAGCTTGAGAAGCTTTATGATATACGTAAAGTGGATCTTCGTACAGAAATGACAGGAGATTGATGAAAGACATCATTCGAACGTTTATGTTTCATTGTTTATGATTACATACATTTGGGGAGGACTTATGAACGAATTAACATTAGACCGTGTATATCAGGCTGCTCACGTTTTGAAGCCTGTTATCAATAAAACCGAACTGGTACATGCCACAAGAATTGATGCAGGGTGTGATCTTTATCTTAAAGCAGAAAATCTTCAAAATACCGGTTCCTTCAAGATACGAGGAGCTTACTATAAGATTTCAACTCTTACAGATGAGGAGAAGTCAAAGGGTGTTGTAGCCTGTTCCGCAGGTAACCATGCGCAGGGCGTTGCTCTTGCCGCTCAGAGAGCAGGCATCAAATCCACAATTTTCCTTCCGGCAATCGCTCCTATATCAAAGGTTGAAGCCACTAAAAGCTATGGTGCCGATATCCGTCTCATCGATGGTGTTTATGATGATGCCTACGCAGCTTCTGTAGAGTACCAGAAAGAATCCGGTGCAGTTTTCATTCATCCATTCAACGATATAGATGTCATCGCCGGACAGGGTACTATAGGTATGGAGATCTGCGATCAGCTCGCTGATGCTGACGCAGTTGTTGTACCTATCGGAGGAGGCGGACTCATTTCCGGTGTCAGTTTCGTTGTAAAAAAATTAAACCCTAACTGTAAGGTTTACGGTGTTCAGGCAGCAGGTGCCCCAAGTATGGCGGAGGCTCTCAGGCAAAAGAAAGTGGCTGCTCTTTCAGAGGTTCATACATTTGCAGACGGTATCTCTGTAAAGTGTCCGGGTGACGTAACTTTCGATATGGTAAGCAAGTATGTGGATGAGGTTGTTACAGTAACCGATGATGAAACAGCAGCTGCCATCCTCACACTTATGGAGAAACAGAAGGTTGTTTCAGAGGGTGCCGGAGCTGTTTCTGTTGCAGCAGTTCTTTTTGACAAGATTCCTGTCAAGGGCAAGAAAGTTGTCTGCGTGGTTTCAGGCGGAAACATTGACGTTAACATACTTTCAAGAGTTATAAACAGGGGTCTCATAAAGACCGGAAGAAAGGCTGATCTCACCATCGAGCTTCTCGACAAGCCGGGTCAGCTTGAAGAAGTATCACATATCGTTGCTTCCATGGGTGCCAATGTTACAAAGGTTGACCATAACACTATTTCAATGGGCACTGATATCAACGGCTGCTATCTTACACTTCAGATGGAGACAAGAAACTTTGAACACATAGAACAGATACGCAATGCATTTGTGGAAAAAGGGTTCAAACTTGTTTAATCATTACTAAAAGTCAGAAGGAGATACAATATATGACAGGTGCAGACGCTTTAGTTAAATGTCTCCGGGAAGAAGCTGTGGAGTATGTTTTTGGCTACCCCGGAGTAGCCATCGCTCCATTTTTTAACAGCATCCTGGATACAGACATAAAAACCATTCTCGTGCGTCAGGAACAGCATGCTGCTCACTCTGCCAACGGTTACGCCAGAACCACAGGCAAGGTGGGCGTGGCAGCAGTGACTTCAGGTCCCGGTGCCACCAATATCATCACAGGTATCGCAACTGCTTTTGCAGACAGCATTCCTATCGTAGTCATAACAGGTCAGGTTGACAGTAAACTTGTAGGATCCGATGTATTCCAGGAAGCAGACATTTGCGGTGCCTGCGAGTCATTTGTAAAGTACTCATACATCGTAAGAAATGTGAATGACATTCCTCGCATCATGAAGGAAGCCTTTTACATTGCAAATTCCGGAAGACGGGGACCTGTACTCATAGATATTCCTATCGACATACAAAAGGCCCATATCAAGGATTTCAACTATCCTGATGAGGCAAAGCTCCGCACATACCGTCCGACTGTAAAAGGCAATGCTGTTCAGATAAAAAAGGTATTTGCGCGGCTCAAGGAAGCCTCACGGCCTATCATATGCGTAGGTGGAGGTGTACACCTTGCACACGCGGAGGAAGCTGTAAGAGAATTTGCTCTGAAGAATGAAATACCTGTTGTGTGTACAATGATGGGTATCGGAGTTATGAAATCTAACGATCCTATGTTTTTCGGCATGGTTGGAAACAACGGTAATTCCTACGGTAACCGTGCTATGAATGAAGCCGATATGATCATTATGGCAGGTGCAAGAGTGGCAGACCGTTCCATAAGCCAGCCTGATCTCATAACAGCCAACAAGACACTTGTACATATAGATGTCGATCCGGCAGAGATAGGCAAAAATGCGGGTCCTGAGATTCCTCTTGTAGGAGATATAGCAAGCGTATTTGAAGCATTTAACCAGCAGGAGAGCGTTTCGTCTTATGACAACTGGATAGATACTCTGAAAGCTTATAAAAAGGAAACTGACGACAAAAAGCTGAAAAACCTTCTGGAAAGGGTCAGAAAAGCTTCACTGGTCACTCCCGAAGAGTTCATCATACAGCTTTGTCATAAGCTTAAGGATGATGCCATCTATGTTGCGGACGTAGGGCAAAATCAGATGTGGAGCTGCGGCAATTACATCATGCGAAACGGCAAGTTCTTCACCTCCGGCGGCATGGGCACTATGGGATATTCCATTCCTGCAGCTGTGGGTGCCAAGCTGGCAAGTCCCGATAAACAGGTAGTTGCCGTAATAGGTGACGGAGCCTTCCAGATGTGCTTCATGGAGCTTGCCACAATGCGTCAGTACCATATACCAGTAAAGATCGTTGTTATAAAGAACGGCTGGTTGGGACTCGTAAGGCAGTATCAGCATTTCACCTACAACGACAGGTTTTCTGTTACAGACCTATCCGGCAGTCCTGAACTTGATAAAATTGCAGAAGCTTATGAGATGAACTACATTAAACTTTCAAACAACAGTGAAATCGGTGACAAAATCGATGCATTCTTAGGGGATGATGAGTCAACACTTATGGAAGTGGATGTAAATCCATCTGAGATAGCTTAAGGAGGTTCGGATGAAACGTATATATTCCTGTCTTGTGGAGAACCGCTCAGGTGTTCTCGCCAAAGTCGCGGGACTTTTCTGGAGGCGCTGCTTCAACATCGATTCTCTGACTGTAGGTGAGACCGAGGACAAAGCCATCTCCAATATGGTTATCGTTTCCAGCGGAGATGAACGCACTCTTGAACAGATCGAGAAGCAGTTGAACAAAAAGCTTGATATCATAAAGGTCAAGACCTTTGACGAAAGCGAGGGCATCAGTCAGGAGCTGGTGCTGGTAAAGATAAGGTACAATCGCGATAACCGGAAAGATATCATGGAAAACTGTCAGATCATGGGCGCAAGGATCGTGGATCTCTCCAAGTCCATGATGACTATCAAGATGTGTGACACCCCTGAACGGGTCCAGATGTTTCTGGACACACTTAAGTCCATACGTATAGTGGAACTTGCCAGAACCGGAACTCTTGCAGTCACCAAGATAAAAGAACAGTCTGATGAGAAGTGATGCAGAGTAACTCAGGTTAAAATGTATCCATATCATAGATATGACTATAATTCAAGCTCAAAAGCAAAAAGGAGATAATCATGGAAAAAGTATCAACAAACAACACACCGGCTGCTATCGGACCATACTCACAGGCTGTAAAGACAGGGAACCTTGTTTTCTGTTCAGGTCAGATCCCTGTAGATCCTGCAACAGGAAATATTGCTGAAACTGTGGCAGAACAGGCAGAGCAGAGCTGCAAGAACGTAAAGGCACTTGTAGAAGCAGCCGGAAGCTCAATGGATAAGGTTGTAAAGACAACCTGCTTCCTCAGCGACATTAACGATTTTGCAGCATTTAACGAAGTTTACGCAAAGTACTTTATATCCAACCCTGCAAGATCCTGTGTAGCTGTAAAGGACATCCCAAAGGGTGTAAAATGTGAGATAGAGGCAATCGCTGAACTGTGATAAACGATACATAAAAAAGCAGGGGACGAGTGACGGCCCACGAAATCGAAAGTACATACTTATTGCTATGTTCTTTCAACTCGCAGGACCAGTCACCAGTCCCCTGCTTTTTCTTTACTATTGGTTCAGTGTAATAGTTCAGCAATCTCACGATACATATATAATGCCTTACAAAGGTTTTACACCCTTTGGTGCTTTGTATTCAGATGATCGCAATATATTGCGGATAATGTTCCAAAATGATATCCTATATTCGTAAAATATTTATAATTTGGGAGAACCTATGAGCTGTATACGTGAAGAACTTGAAGAACTTGAGCGGATAACATTATCACCCTATGCAGCCTTTTCGTCAAATAGTATGGGGCGGGACAAATATGAAGAACCGGATGACATTCGCCCGTGCTATGAACGTGACAGAGACCGCATACTGCATTGTAAGTCTTTCCGCAGACTGAAACATAAAACCCAGGTATTTATAGCACCTGAAGGAGATCACTACAGAACCAGACTTACACACACTCTCGAAGTAAGTCAGATTGCCCGTACCTTTGGAAAGGCACTGCGTCTCAATGAAGACCTGATCGAAGCTATTGCACTCGGCCATGATCTCGGTCATACCCCATTTGGCCACAGTGGAGAAAGAGTTCTTAATGCTCTTTGTCATGAGGGATTTTCCCATGTTGAACAGAGTGTACGAGTGGTAGAGGTTTTGGAAAAGGGAGGCCGCGGACTGAACCTTACCAAAGAAGTACGTGACGGCATCCTGAATCACCGTACATCCGGTCATCCTCATACCCTTGAGGGACAGGCTGTGCGTTTCGCAGATAAAATAGCCTATATCAATCATGATACAGACGATTCTATCCGTGCAGGTCTTATAAGTGAATCCGAGATACCAAAGGAGATCACCGATATCCTTGGTCATACAGTAAAGGAACGTCTTAACACTCTTATACACGATGTGATATACAGTTCTAAAGATAAAAAAGAGCTTCGTATGTCACCCACCACAGAAAAGGCTATGCAGCATTTGCGGCTGTGGATGTTCGATCATGTTTATATCGGCGGCGAAGCCAAGAAAGAAGAAGTCAAGGTCAATCGTATGATACGACTTCTCTTTAACTATTATATGGAGAATCCATATTCCATGACCGGCGAATATATAACCATGCTGGACAATGCTCTGGCAGCTATAAAAATCAATGATCCTTTAAGAGAAGAAAAAATCAGGCTTGCTCACGAACGTAGTGTATGTGATTACATAGCAGGCATGACTGACGATTACTGTATTTATAAATTCAAGCAATATTTCATACCGATAGGCTGGCAGAAATACTGATAAACCTATATATCAGAAACTGCAGTCATCAGGAATCTTATCTTACAAAACTATTTAGACTGGAGTGTATTTCATTGTTTTATCCTGAGGAAATCGTTCAAGAAGTCCGATCCCGCGCTGACATCGTTGATGTCATAGGACAGTATGTAAATCTCAAAAAAAAGGGTGCCAACTATTTTGGCCTCTGTCCTTTTCACGGTGAGAAAACCGCATCCTTTTCCGTCAATCCCCGTATGCAGATCTTTCACTGCTTCGGCTGCGGCAAGGGTGGTGATGTCATAAAGTTCACCATGGAGTATGAGAACCTCACATTTCCCGAAGCCATAAAAAAAATCGCCGATGATGTGGGCTACAAGCTCCCTGAAGTATCAGAGACCGCCGAGCAGAAGAGGGACAACGATCTGCGCACCCGGCTTTTGGATATAAACAAAAGGGCGGCAGTGTACTTTTACAATTCCCTGCGCGATCCCAAGGGGCAGACCGGCATGTCCTACTTCAGAAAACGTGAGCTCAATGATGATACCCTGCGTCTCTGGGGACTGGGATATGCAGATCAGTCACGGGACGGTCTGTACCGGTATCTCAAAGGCTCAGGCTTTGATGACAACATACTGCGTGAATCCGGTCTCATCAGTTTTTCGGAGAGGGGTGTCTACGATAAGTTCTTTAACCGTGTCATGTTTCCCATCATGGATGCCAACAACAGAGTCATAGGATTTGGAGGACGTGTACTGGGAGATGGGGAGCCAAAGTATCTCAACAGTCCGGAAACCAGACTTTTTGACAAATCCAGAAATCTTTTCGGTCTCTGTTATGCCAGAAAATCCCGGAAAAAGTTTTTTATACTTTGCGAGGGTTATATGGATGTCATACAGCTGCATCAGGCAGGCTTCAGCAATGCTGTGGCATCACTCGGCACAGCCCTTACAGAACAGCAGTGCCGTCTTTTGAAACGTTATGTAGATGACATCCTGCTCACCTATGACTCCGACGGCGCCGGCATCAATGCCGCAAAGCGTGCCATGCCTATGCTGAGGGCAGTTGGCATTAACACAAAGGTCATCAATATGAAGCCTTACAAGGATCCTGATGAATTTATCAAAGCAATGGGCATTGAAGCTTTTCAGGATCGGATTGATAATGCACAAAACAGCTTCCTTTGGCTCATTGATGTGCTCAAACAAGATTACGACCTCTCGGATCCGGCAGGAATGACTCAGTATACTAACGAAGTAGCATCAAGGCTCAGTGATATAAAAGAGCCTCTGGAGAGAGAAAACTATATAAAGGCTGTAGCCAGAGAACAGATGATAGATTACGGCAGCCTGCGCAAACTTGTTAATCACATGGGGGACATCAAGGAACGCAATCAGTCGCCTCTCAATGAACACATATATACACATACAAGCTTCAAGGAAAAACCTGATAAGAAACAGAAAAAAGAAACAGCAATTCAAAGGTCTGAGAAACAGCTTATCACCTGGCTTCAGGAAAAGCCCGAGCTGATACCTAAAGTACGGGACTATATACTCCCTGAGGACTTAAGTGATGTTACCATGCAGAAGGTGCTCATTATGGTATATAAGGAAACACCTGTCAATGAAATACTTGATACCTTCCGCGATTCAGATGATGACTACGAGAAGGTAGCAGCCATGTTTAATGGTAATCTGTTATCAGATGATACGGACGAGTACGAGTTTAAACGAGGTCTTCTGGATGTCATCAGAAATATAAAGCTGACTTCTCTAAATACCAAAATACAAAACGAAGTGGATCCGCATAAACTCACTGAGCTTTTCAGGCAGCAGTCGGATCTGCAAAACTTAGAACTATAATTATGAATTTACCATACAGATTGAAGAAAATTGTGGACTTGGTTCCACCTTCGGAAACCATAGCAGATATCGGTTGTGATCATGCTTATGTTTCCATAGAACTTGTCAAATCGGGCAAAGCCGGACATGCTCTTGCTTGTGATATCAATCAAGGACCGCTGCGCAGTGCCAAAGAAAATATCATATCCGAAGGATTGTCCTCACAGATTGAAACAAGGCTCAGTGACGGACTAGAGGCTGTTAAACCACATGAGGCAGATTCTGTTATCATAGCCGGCATGGGAGGACTTCTGATGGAGCATATCCTTATGAAACGACTTCATGATTTTGACAGATTCATCCTTTCACCTCAGTCAGACATAGAGCATTTCAGACGTTTTCTTATAGAAAACAACATGCTCATCACAAGTGAGACCATGATAATCGATGACAGGAAGTTTTACACCATATTGACAGTGATTCCGAAAAACAATCACGAAACAGAAGCTATAGCAGAGGATACTTCATCATATTACATAAATGATGAGGATTTCATATACGGCGGATTACTCCTTCGGGATAGGGATGAAACCTTGCACAGGTTTCTTTTAAAGGAAAAAGAGCGGTACGAGAACATATTAAAAAAGACAGACAATGATATCATCCGTAAGTCGCATAAGTGTTGTCTCAAAGCATTGGAGGCCTATACATGTTAACCGTTAGAGATATAGAGGAAAAATTAAATCAGTTAGCCCCAAAAGCAGCTGCCTGTGACTGGGACAATCCGGGACTTCTGGTAGGAAGACATGAGAAGGAAGTTTCAAGGATATATGTTGCATTGGATGCATCACAGGATGTTGTGTCAGAGGCCATAGAAACAGGCTGTGATCTCATCGTAACTCATCATCCCATCATATTCCGTGGAATCAAGGCAATCAACGATGATTCTGCCATGGGACTCAAGCTTATGGATCTCATACAAAATGACATAGCCGTCTTTTCCATGCATACAAACTATGACAGCTGTCCAGGTGGGATGGCAGATATAGTCTGCAATACCTTAGGCTTTAAAAAAGCCGGTATCATGGAGCCTACAGGATTTATCCCAAGGGACGATGAAAACGGAGCTGACTGCGGTTTAAAATTGCATACCCCGGAACCGGACACTGATATAAACGGTGAAACAGTCGATATAAACCAATATGGCATCGGTTTTATCGCAAGACTTCCTCATATCATGACATGTGATGAGCTTGCCAAGCTTGTAAAAGAGCGATTCCATTTGCCTTTCATTACATTTTATGACGCAGAAACGCCTATCAGAACTATAGCGTGCTGCCCGGGTTCCGGGCGCAGTGAACTTAAAGAGGTTATGTCACATCATGTCGATGCTTTCATCACCGGCGACATGGGACACCACGAAGCACTGGATCTCAGGGAAGAGGGCATCAGCCTTGTAGATGCCGGGCATTATGGACTTGAACATATCTTTGTAGAGCATATTGGTGATTTTCTTAAAGACACCTTCACGGATGCGGATATAATTAAAGATTCATATCGTTTTCCCGCCCAGAGTTTCTGATCCGGACTCTTTATGAAACGGAGTTTTATATGATTATTACAAACAATGGACAATCATTTGAGTTTCCTGAGGGAACTACCTACTATGAAATAGCTCAGAAGTTTCAGCCACACTACGAGTATGATATTTTACTAGTGGTATTTGGTGGTGTTCTTTATGAGCTTTACCATACATGTCCGGGGGATGGAGAGATTACATTTATTACCGCAACAACCAAAATAGGGCAGATGACCTATGAACGTTCTGCGATATTTATGATGCTTAAAGCATTTTACAGCATATGCTCCGATATTGACGGTTTTGAAGTAGTTGTTGACTATACTTTGGGCGGCGGCTACTACTGTTATCTCAAAGGTGACGTAGAACCTACACCTGAGCTTATACAGAAAGTAAAAGAACAGATGGAAGTATATCGTGATATGCGTATTCCTTTCATGAAGAAATCGATTCCGACCAGGGATGCTATAGATTTCTTTCACAAGGTTGGTATGCACAGTAAGGAGCAGCTATTCCAGTTCCGTATGACATCAACTGTTAATGTTTATTCACTGGGAGATTTTGTAAATTACTTCTATGGATACATGGTCATAAATACCGGATACATAAAGCATTTTGATCTTTTCCCTTATGAGGAAGGTTTTGTTCTTATGCTTCCTACAAGAAAAGATCCTTATCATGTTGCTCCGTTCGTTCCTCTGAACAAATTATTTGAAGTGCAGAATACATCTTCCAAATGGGCATCCAGCATAGGATGTTCATGTATAGGTTCTCTCAATGAAATGATCATGAATGGCTATTCAGATGATCTTATACTGATGCAGGAAGCACTCTTTGAAAAAACCATAGGCAATATTGCCATGGATGTTGCAGAGAAAAAGAAAAAGATAGTTATGATCGCCGGTCCATCAAGCTCAGGAAAAACTACATTTTCCCGCAGGCTGAGCATTCAGCTGAAAGCACTGGGACTTACGCCTCATCCTATCTCTGTTGACAATTACTTCAGAGATCGAGAGCTTGCTCCTGTTGACGAAAATGGTAATAAAGATTTTGAATCAATCAAATGTGTTGATACGGAGCAGTTCAATGCTGATATGTTGAAACTTCTTACCGGTGAGACGGTTCAGCTTCCAAGATACAACTTCTTTACAGGAACAAGAGAGTACAAGGGTGACTTCTGTAAAATCAATACCAATGATGTTTTAGTCATAGAGGGCATCCACTGCTTAAATGATGAAATGTCCTACGCGCTTCCGGATGAGGCCAAATATCGTATCTACATTTCCTCTCTGACACAGATAAATGTAGACTCCCACAACCGCATACCAACGACTGACGGACGTTTGCTCCGCCGTATTGTCCGTGATAACAGAACAAGAGGCTATCGTGCCAAAGGCACCATTGCAATGTGGGATAATGTACGTAAGGGTGAAAATAAAAACATATTCCCATATCAGGAAAGGGCGGATGTGATGGTTAATTCCAGCATGATTTACGAGCTGCCTGTCCTTAAGATTTTTGCTTCACCTCTGCTTTATCAGATCAGGAAGGATGATCCTGAGTATCAGGAGGCCAAAAGGCTGCTGAAGTTTCTTGATTACATCCTGCCTATAAGTCCAGAGCTCATCCCCCAGAACTCTATAGTACGTGAGTTCATCGGCGGAAGCTGTCTTGATGTGGGATGATGAATGCGATTCAGTCCTGTTTTTTCTCATACACCAGGCTGAACTGTTACGAAGCATGAGAAAAAGTACATGCTGTAGAAGCTTTTTCACTTGAAATATCATGTGATTAATAGTAAACTTTAGGCTCGAGTATCGGATGTGGTCGCTGCCAGTATAAGGGAAACCGGCTGGGAGAGGAAAGTCCGGGCTTCGCAGAGCAGGATGCCTGCTAACGGCAGGTTGCGGTGACGCACAGGAAAGTGTAACAGAGAGTAGACCGCCGGCATGTCCGGTAAGGGTGAAAGGGCAGTGTAAGAGACTACCGCGGATCTGGTGACAGAGACGGCATTATAAACCCCATCTGAAGAAAGACCAAACAGGAAACATATGGCTGCTCGTCAGTTTCCGGGTAGGTTGATTGAGACGTATGGCGACATACGCCCTAGATAGATGACCACTTGATACATAACCCGGCTTATTACGATACTCGTTTTAGTGGAACTTAAAACAGTCCCGGAATTTTGATATGTACCCATTTATCGGACAAACCGGTAAAGCCAGGACATATCCTCTATTCCCAGGGGCTGTTTTTTTACTGTATCTCAAAAGTAGATAAAAATACCGGAACCGCGTTTTTGTATCTGACTGTGGCAGCCTGCACATAAAAAAGGAAGCCACTGCATACGCTGCAGCAGCCTCCTGTATATTATGTGACAGCCAGGATCAGGGAAACCTGATTTACTGTATAGGTCTCACGCATGAGCACAATATCTGCCATGAACCTATCTGTCTGCACAGATACCGGATATCCATGGTATGCTCATAAACCGGACATGTCAGTAATCAGCGTTTCCTCAGGTCATCAGCACTGCTTGAGATCAAAACCGAAGTATCTCACAGCGTTGTTGTAGGAGATACCCTTGATGATCTCCTCAAGTGCCTTCTTATCATAAGGATACTCGCCGTTCTCTACCCAGCTTCCTACAAGGTTGCAAAGGATACGACGGAAGTAGTCGTGACGTGTGTAGGAGAGGAATGAACGTGAGTCTGTGAGCATTCCGTTGAAGTTTCCAAGTGTTGACAGGTTAGCGTAGTTGATAAGCTGATCTGTCATGCCCTGCTTGTGATCATTGAACCACCATGCAGCACCCTGAGTGATACGATTCTGTACAGGAGCCTTGCAGAAGCAGCCACAGATAGTGTTGATGGTTGTGTTATCGCAAGGATTCAGTGAGTAAAGGATGGTCTTTGGAATCTCATCTGTAGCTGAAAGTGCATTGAAGAATGCAGCAAGCTGATCAGCAGGAGCGTAGTTGTCAACAGCATCAAAACCTGTATCAGCGCCAAGCTTGTTGTACATGTCAGCATTGTTATCACGTACACATCCGAAGTGGATCTGGAATACAAGGTTTCTCTTGTTGTACTCCTTTGCAAGGAACTGCATCTCAGCTGTTCTGTACTTTGCGCATTCCTCCTGTGTTAATGCCTCGCCCTTAAGACCCTTCTTAAGAATCTCATCAATCTCTGCATCAGTTGCAGGAGCGTACATAACATAACGAAGAGCATGGTCCGTTACGATGCAGCCCATGGACTGGAAGAAATCAAGACGGTTCTTAAGAGCCTCCTTGAGAGATGCGAAGTCCTTGATCTCGATGCCTGATCTCTCTGAAAGCTTCTTCATATATGAAGGGAACTCAGGCTTCTCGATGTTGGTAACCTTGTCAGGTCTCCATGCAGGAAGAACCTGAACATCAAATGTAGGATCATCCTTTATCTTCTTATGCCACTCAAGTGTATCAACAGGATCATCTGTTGTGCAGATGAGAGTAACATTGGAAGCCTTGATGATGTTTCTTACAGACATTGACTTCTGATGAAGCTTCTCATTGCAAAGGTTCCAAACTTCCTCAGCTGTATCTCCGTTGAGGTAGCCCTCATATCCGAAATACTTACGGAGCTCAAGGTGAGACCAGTGGTAGAGCGGGTTTCCGATAAGCTTAGGCATAGTCTCAGCCCATTTCTGGAACTTCTCACGGTCTGACTTGTCACCTGTGATATACTCCTCAGGAACACCGTTTGTTCTCATCTGTCTCCACTTGTAGTGGTCACCGCCGAGCCAAACCTGGAAAATGTTGTCAAACTGACGATCCTCAGCAATCTCCTGTGGATTGATGTGACAATGATAATCGAGAATAGGTGCATTCTCAGCATAATCGTGATAGAGTTCCTTTGCTACGTCTGTAGAAAGCAGAAAGTCCTTATCCATAAATGGTTTCATTTCGTATTACCTCCGTATGTAATAAACATAAAATATATTTAAAGTCGGTTTTCCGACATTAAAACCTTGTTGTTTCTCTTTTTACAAGTTTGGCTTTAACTATAGTTCTTTTTGGTACACTCACAGGAATGCTATTGCCATCAGCATCAACTTCAGGATTAAGCAGCTTCATAAGAGACTTACATGTTTTTGAGCAAAGTTCCTGAAGCATGGTATCAACACTTGTTAGTTCCGGAGTTGAAGCTTCCGCAAGTTTTGAATTGTTAAAGCTTACGATCTGCAGTTCTTCAGGAATTCTCAAACCTCTCTTAACCGCAAACTTAACCGCACCTACTCCTGATGTGTCAGATGATGTAATGATTGCATCAAACGGCTCCCTGGCATACTCCTCATCAAGAAGCCTTGCAATATCGTAATAGGACTTATGACCTTTAATGATACGCAGATTCTTCTCAGGAATATTGCACTTTTTGGCACCGGCTTTTACACCTTCGATTTTCTGCATTCCGGAATAACTGTCACTGGAATATACATAAATTATATTTTTGGAACCTGACTCATACAGCTTTATAAATGCATCCTTCATACCACCCTTATCATCACATGTGGTAGAGTAAACATTGTCAGCATCTATAAATCCGTTTACCAACATAACAGGATGCTCCTTGGCGCCGTCAATGATGTACTGATCGTCCTCAAGTTTCTTCTCAACAAATTTGGATCCGGCAAGTATGAAAGCATCAACCTGTCTGGATTTTAAAAGTTCGAATCCTGCCTTTTTGTTTTCAAGGTCGTATCCTGTACAACATAGAATAGAATTATATCCATTCTTACGAAGCTCAGTTTCGAGATAGTAGATAGCATTGGCAAGATATATATCGGATGAGTCCGAGCACATGATTCCAATGGTCTTCATTGACCCTCTGCCCAGGCCTCTGGCATAAGCATTAGGCGTATAGCCATACTCATCTATAATATCCATAACCTTTTTTCTTGTCTTCTCTGAAACGTTATCAGCACCATTGATGACACGGGAGACAGAGGCGATGGACACACCTGCTGCCTTGGAAATATCATATATATTCATTTCAAATCCTTCTGATCGGTCAGATAATTCCAGCCGATACCTGTAAGCGTTTACATTTTTCTTGATTATACCCAACTAATGTTATAAAATCAATGCATTATAGAAATTTTGAGAAAAGTGTTTTTAAACTATATCAGAGGAGAAAAACTATGAATTTTCCAAATCGTTCTTTTGATCTTGTAACCATGGGACAACTTATGCTCAGGCTTTCACCGAATGGAAATGAGCGTATTGCAAGAAGTGCTACTTTTGAAAAAAATGTTGGTGGAGCGGAGCTCAATGTTGCAGTAGGAGCATCACTTCTTGGTCTTCACACAGGTGTCATCTCCAAGCTGCCGTCCCACGACCTTGGTCAGTTCATAAAGGGTACCATCCGTAGCTATGGTGTTTCCGATGACTTCTTTATATATGACAAGTCTCCGGATGCGAGAGTAGCTATGTATTTCTATGAGTACGGAGCATATCCTCGTAAGCCTCAGGTTATCTACGACAGACGTAATTCAAGCTTTTTCTCATTAAGTACTGACGAGATTGATCCTGAGGTATACAAAAAAACCAAGTGCTTCCATACATCCGGTATCACACTTGCTCTGTCACCTGAGATTCGTAAGACAACCATAGAGGTTATCAAAAAGTTCAAAGAGAACGGTGCTCTTATTTCTTTTGATGTCAATTTCAGAGGCAATCTCTGGACAGGTGATGAGGCAAGAGAAACCATACTTAAGATTCTTCCTTATGTAGACATTTTCTTCTGTTCCGAGTCAACAGCACAGCTTACTTTCCTGAAAACCGGAACCTGCAATGAGATGATAAAGAGCTTTACCGAGGATTATCCTATCAAAGCTGTATTTGCAACAAAGCGAACAGTTCACAGTCCTAAGTGTCATGACTTCGGTTCCCTTGCATATGATGCTGAAACAGATAAGTTCTATGAGGAGCCGCAATATGAGAACATCGACGTTGTGGATCGTATAGGTTCAGGTGACTCCTATATCTCCGGTGCACTGTACGGACTCATCAGTTCCAACGGTGATGTGAGAGAAGCTGTAAAGTATGGTAATGCTACATCCGCAATGAAGAACACCATACCCGGAGATCTTCCTCAGAGTAACTTAAATGAGATAAACGCAGTAATAGCAGATCATTACTCAACCGGATTCCATAGCGAGATGAATCGATGATATTGCTGCCATTCATCAAGGGAATGGAGCAGAAAATGCTATATAACCGGTTGACATCTTAAATTTAAAGTGTTAAAGTATCGTTAAATTCATAAATCAAACCGATGACAGAGAGAAGTAGTTTATCTTTATCATTTCAGAGAGCCGCAGGAGGTGAAATTGCGGTATGTGCGGATAGGTGAATGGACTCTGGAGGGTGCCCAGAAAGACATTTAAGTAAAATCGAGTATGCGGCAACGGGATCTGCACCGTTATCAGGCAGCACAT
>DGVW01000116.1 GCA_002396005.1 Oribacterium sp. UBA4274 | reverse complement strand
CTGTACTCATCCACTCCCATCCAGATGTCATCCATGAGCTGCAAAACCCCATTGGTCCTTATCTTGGCGAGATAGACATTGAACTCTTCACACAGCTTTTCGCTTTCGGGATCATTCTTTCGGAAAGCAAAACTTACATCCTGCTCTCTTATCCTGTCGTGAATATAATCGATATCAGGCTCTTCAAAGTGCATGGTCTTTACATTGGGCTCATCTGCAAGAAATGCATCTATTTTCCCGGAAAGCAGCGCGGCACCGCAGTCCGGATAACTGTCGATGTAGACAAGATTACTGTCAGGAAAATACTCCTTCGCCACATCCTCCATCGGGGTTCCTGTGAGAACCCCGATACGTTTTCCATTGTAACTATGCCAGTCCGGTTCATGTCTTTCTGTCCGGCTGCTCTGTTCCGCTGTCGTTACATTATCTGCTGCAAATGCTTCTGCTGAAAAAATGCAGGCCAGCAGAAACATTATCACCATAAAACGGAATGGTCTCTTCATATAACTCAATTCCCCCTTTACTTTTGCTGATATACGACTGTTAAGTGATACACATGCCCACACAAAATATATAAAAACAGTTATCTTTTTACGGTTCCGATTTCAATTTTATCGTCTTGAAATCCTCGTAATTGTTATCGGATTTTCCGCATGATGCATGTGATAACTTCCTTTACGCTCAAGTCCCGTTGATTGTATCTCTACCATCTCGAACTTGTAATCTGTAAGTCTTCTCTCGATCTCAAGCACCTCTGCTACAGACTCGAGGGTCACTGTATTGATAACGATGACAACATATGGATTGATGGCAACTGCCCAGTCAACAATCGCCTGAAGATTGCCCTTACTTCCGCCGATAAATACTCGGTCAGGAATCGGCAGCGGACCGTGATCAGAAACATTTTTCCTTTCTCCCGGCTTCTGCATATCATATTCCTCAAAGCATTCCGGTGCCTTGCCGCGGATTATACGGATGTTGTCGACCTTGAACTGATATCTGTTTCTTTCTATGGTATCGATGGCATCCTGATTGACTTCCACCGCGATGATTTTGCCCTCAGGACAGGCAAGACCGGCTTCCACTGACATGCTTCCTGTTCCGGCTCCGATATCGTAGATGATGCTGTCATCTTTTATGGCCAGCCTGCAGAGACTCAGGGCCCTTACGTCTCGTTTTGTGATAGGTATACCATCTGTTCTCTCAAAATGTTCGTCGCCGATACCGTATGAACGCACCGGAGTCACGGCATTGTCATTTTCAAAAAGGGCAATGGCGAGACGGTCAAACATCTTGCCTCTTATCTCTCGTGTGGTGCCGACAGTGAAGCTCTCATCCTCATAGCTCAGTCTCTCACCTACGATGATCTTGACGGAACTTAGTCCGAACTGAATGAGTTCTTCCGCAATGTTGGAAACCGTATCTTCACTTCCTAGAAGAGCACAAACGAACTTGTTTTCACGTATGAGAGGCACCATATCCTTATGACGTCCGTGGAGACTGACCAGCTTGACATTGGCCATGCTTACAGACCTTTTGCTGAGGAAATACTGGATGC
Organism: Oribacterium sp. UBA4274; assembly: GCA_002396005.1. GTDB lineage: Bacteria > Bacillota > Clostridia > Lachnospirales > Lachnospiraceae > Oribacterium. The sequence goes on along the minus strand of DGVW01000116.1, from coordinate 25,856 downwards.
TGGAAACTCCGGCATAGTTTTTGATTTCAAATGTCTCACTCTTGCCTTCATCCTCAGAGTCATCATTTTCATCGTAGTTAACAGTATTCTCAAGTGCTTTACGGAGTGGTATGGCGCCGCTGTAAACGCTGGTGTCACCGGTAAAAACAGCAGATATCACTTTCTTGTCCCGGTGTTCTCTTATGAAGCTCACCATTTCTTCTGTTTTCACAGCCTCTACGGTTTCGATTTTATCGTCCCCCAAAGCATCACAGGCTGTTTTAAGTGCCCGTGAAGCTCCGATCAAAATATCTGATTCCCTTATGGCTTTCAAGGCACGGGCTGTTATCATATCGGGACTTCCCGGGCCTACACCGATTAGATTTATGGTTCTCATATGTCTTTTCTCCTTTACAATTTACAATAAATCAATGAACTTTAGTACTTCCTGAAGCGAAACAACCTGATACCAGTCTTCGTTTGGCACCAGGGCTTCTTTTGGACGTCCTATCACGAGGACTCTCACTCCCAGTTCTATTGCGGCATCACACTTTTCAGGAAAGCCGCCTATCTCACCGGAGTCTTTTGTGACCAGAAATCCTGCGTCCGCATATCTCATCTGTGCCAGATTCATGTCTTCTTTAAAGGGTCCCTGCATCAGGATCAGCCTGTCTCTTCTGAATCCGAGTTTCGAGCATTTTTCCAAAACCTCCAGGGTCGGAAGTGCACGAACATAACAGTAATCCTGATAGCTTGGTATGACCCTGTACTCCTCAAGTTCTTTGGAGCCTGTAGTTATAAGTATGTTTTTCCGGATGCCTACTTCACTGCTGTATATGGTTTTCAGCCACGAGGCCGCATCCTTTATGGTATCGAAATACAGAAAGTCACTGCTGCCTCTCTCAAGCATTTCCCTGCTGGAAAGTCTCCCATACGGTCTGTAAACCCTTATACAGGGAACCTCTGCTCTTATGCAGGCATCAACTATATTTTCCGTCACAGCCGCTGCATACGGATGTGTCGCATCTATAACCAGAACCTGAGATGCATCGGAGCCTTCATCTTCTTCTCTCAGCACTGCCTGTCTGAAGAGTCCGAACATTTCTTCTGCATCAAGTCTCCCTACATGAACCCGTACATGTTTTTCTTTTGGAAGAAGACTCGCTCCGTAATCTGTAGCCACATAGACATCAGTTTCCAGAAAATCATAGAGGCCAGCTATATTCTTTTCTTCATTACTCCTCGCAATATAATCTGCGATCTTTCGCCCCTCTGTTGTGCCTCCAAACAAAAATATATGCATATATCTCCTATATATTAAATCCTGTATCCTCTTGGTGTCACCATCCTCGGACCATCCGGCGTTTCCAGGACTCTGGTTTCTGAATTCCCGATAAAAATAGTGGTAAGCATATCTATCTCAGCCGTTTTCTTAGATACTTCCTCATAAACATTATCCGGACAATTTGCAGTATTTTCTTTTGATGATGTATCTGCAGCATCCCCGGAAACTGACGCTGTGCATCCCAGTTCCTGCAGCTCATGAAGCAAAAATATCCTGCTCCTGCAGCCATCTCTTCCGATGTTTCTGACGTATCCGCATACTCTATCGGAAGGAAGTATCTCTTCAAGTATCTTGCAGGCTCTTTTATACTTTTCAAGCCTTTTATGACTGACAGGATTATATATTACGATGATAAAATCAGCTTCGGCTGCTGCTCTCAACCTTTTCTCTATAACTTCCCATGGAGTCAGCAGATCTGATAAACTGATCACACAGAAATCATGCCCAACAGGTGCACCCAGCACAGCACCTCCGCTTAGTACCGCAGAAAGTCCCGGAACAGTTTTCACCTGAACTCCGAAGTATTCTTCCTTCTCCGAAAGTTCATACAACAGCCCCGCCATACCGTAAACCTCTGCGTCACCTGATGAAATAACAGCAACATTTTTACCTGCTGCCGCAAGCTCCATTGCCTTTTTACAACGTTTCTCTTCCTCACGCATCCCGGAAATCACAAACTCCTTCTCCGGAAACTGTTTCCTGATTATATCTGCATAGGTTTTATATCCAACTATCACATCGGCACCGGACAGCACTTCTCTTGCCTCCAATGTCTCGTATCTGACATCTCCGGGCCCGAAGCCAACAGCATATACCGTTCCCATTTCTGCCTCCATCTCTTGTTCAATCTTGCCTTTTGAACCGCTTCATCAAGCAATTTCACACATTTATCATCTACCGCATTCCTGCGACATAGCTGAGAGATGCCTTCACTCCTGAACCGCCACGGCCAGAGTCACACTTCCATAGATCTGCTTATGTACCACCACTCTGTCCCGGCCGTTTCGTGACGCGGCGTAGGCCGCTGCCCTTTCGCAGACATTGGACACACCGGTAACGCTCTTAACAAAAGCACTCGCTGCAAATGCTCCTTCCTGAGACTCAAGCTCTGAAGCTGTAAATGTCACAAACGGTATCTCATTTTTGTAGCTGAAGGTAAGTATGCCCTGTTCATTCTTTTTGAGATCAATACTGCAGAGCGCTGCCACCGCATCTTTAGAAATTCCGGCAGATTTCATGCAGCTTTCAAAAGCCTTCTGCACATCTTCAAAGTCCACACCTTTTCTGGCACCGATGCCGACATAAATACGTTTAGCCGTAAGCCTCAGTCCGATAGCATTAAACGGACGTATAGCAGGGGCAGGGCTCTCCAGAATTTTGGACTGATAACTTATGATGACATCAGCCTTGTCTATGTCCTTTATTCCGACAGTTTCTGCCTCAGTAATCCCCGGTTTTTTAACGAGATCATCCATCGGGATATCGCTGTATATGCGGAGCTTCTCGCCTCTCAGAACCTTGGCGGACACTTCCTTTGCCAGACCAAAATCAGTTATGGCAAACCCATTTTCTTTGGCAAAAATATCCACTGCAAATGCACCTTCATTGTCTGTTGCAGTAGTTATGACAGGCTCCGCTCCTATGAGATGTGCCGCAATTCCCGCCCATTCGTTACCGCCGCCCAAGTGCCCGGACAGCAGGGAAATGACAAAATGTCCGGCTTCATCGATCACCAGCACCGCCGGATCCTCCGACTTATGCTTTAAAAAAGGAGCAATGGCTCTCACCGCAATTCCTGTGGAGCCGACAAAGATGATGACATCAGATCTGCAGCTTACATTTGTATACTTATAAGACGCAGCATCATTACCGACGCTTACACTGTTACTGTCATCGTCATAATCTCCGGATTTGAAGTTTTCAGCAGTGCAGCCGAACCAGTCTCCAACCAGTTCCGACAACTCCCTGGTTTCAGAAATCTCAGGAAGAGCCTTTGTTTTGGCATGAAGTTCTATCTCAAGGCGTTCATGACGCCCCCTTTCTTCCATGTCCCCGGAAAAAACCGGCAGCTCACCGCTCTCCATCCACTTTCCCTTAAGCTTCTCAGACAAGTGATATCCTCTTTCTGTAAAGGCGATAATCTCTATTCTCATCCATTCTCTCCTCTGTAACCTGTAACAAAATTACGGTCATACAATTTGGACAGCTCGTAATCCGTTTTCTGATCTATCGCTTTTCCAACGATTATCAGAGCCTGCTTCATATGTCCGTCAACTCTCCTTGCATGTCCTCCTGCAAATGCTTCAGGCAAAAGGTCAAGTGTCGTCCTGACCACTTCCTCATCCGCCCAGGTCGCCCGGAACACTACAGCAACCGGAGTATCCGGACTATATCCTCCGGCAAGCAGTTCTTCTCTGACCTTTTCCGATAATGTTGCCGACAGGAAGATAACCATGGTCGCCTGATGCACTGCAAGCTCCCGCAGATTTTCCTTCTCTGGAACCGGTGTCCTGCCGGATGCTCTTGTGATGATGACCGTCTGGCTGATACCAGGCAGAGTGTACTCAGCCTTCAATGCCGCCGCAGCTCCCGAAAATGAACTTACCCCAGGACACACATCAAACTCAATGTTGTGCGCCATTAACCAGTCCATCTGCTCACGTACAGCACCATATAGAGAAGGGTCTCCGGTATGCAGTCTCACTGTTACTTTTCCCGCCTTCTCGGCTTCCTCATAGACCGCCGTAACCTCCGAAAGATTCATAAACTTTGAGTCATATATCTCTGCTCCCGCCTTGCAATTTCTCATAAGCTCTATATTTACCAACGATCCTGCAAATATAACAACATCAGCTTCACGCAGAAGCCTAAGTCCTTTAACAGTTATCAGATCCGGATCTCCCGGTCCCGCTCCAACAAAATGAACCATACAATCTCCATTTATAATTAAAACTTTTTACTAAAACATACTCTTATTAAATGATGTAACAATATTTCCTATTCTGCCATCAGCGACACCATTAATCACAACCATCTTATCCAAACTCTGGAACTATTCTTCATTAACAAACTAAATATTTGTCATTTTAAGAAATGTTTCAAAAAATCAGACTGATCAGTCTAAGCATCTGTACTACACGTTTCTAAAATTTTCCATCAACTCAGAAGCCCCTTTTGTCTCTCCGATTTTCCCGTACCTCTCGGAGAAAACCACCACACCATACTCCATCTGCCCGCGTATCCTGTGATCCAGGTGATACTCAATCTCCCGCAGAATGGATTCCATAACCGTCTCTCTCAAGCCTGTTTCATCCAGAATTCTCAGCATCTCTTCTGTTGTGGGTGCCTCTTTGATCCGTCTCACAGTATCTCTGTCGCCGCCCGACAACGCAAGATGCGCGGCAAATGTCTCCCACCTGCCATCAGCCACCTTGCTATAGGTATTCATGATTCCGGCAGCAAGCTTTACAAGCTTCCCGATATTACCAACCAGAAGAAATTTCCTGCACCCGTAAGATACTGCGAGGTCTATGGCTTCACCGATGTAGTTTGATACCTCAATCGCTCTTTTTAGATCCAACCCAAGTCCCTCAGCATACCTCTTTCCGTAATTCCCGGGCACCACCAGTATCCTGCCGTCAGGATCCAGCAACAGCTTCTGCCTTATCTCCGTTTCTATAGTCGAGACGATTGCGGCCTCCGACATTGGCTCAACGATACCTGTAGTACCGAGTATAGATATACCGCCCTCTATACCGAGCCTTGGATTAAATGTCCTCGCTCCCAGCTTCTCACCCTCCGGAACTATCACAGTTATGAGAACATCTTCCTTATGTTCTTCCAGTTCCAGTTCACTGAGAACGCTGAGCGCCGCATCAAATATCATTTCCCGTGGAACCGGATTTATGGCACTTTGGCCGACCTCCTGACGTAGACCCTCCTTCGTTACGATTCCTACGCCTTTACCACCATCCAGAAACAGCCTCTCATCTCTGTCGCATGCAAATGCCTTGGCCGGCACATCCTCTCCTGACACTACAGAAACACAAACGTGAATCTCCGCACCATTGGTTACATCCGGATCATCACCGGAGTCCTTCACTGTATAGAACTCAGCGCTGTCAGCTCTGCGCCCACCATAAGTCCTACAGCTTTTATCTGCAGAATCCTTGTAATCTTTTTTATTACCCGATGCCTTACATTTCAAAGCTATCTGAACTGAATCTATTTGATTTAAAACACTTTGGGATTCAGGAGCCTCCTGCACCGGCAGTTTAACAACTTCACCTCCCGGCAGTCTGATGGTAACTTCACTACAGACATCACCCTTGAAAAGCCTTATCATAGCTGCCTTTGTGCAGGCTGCAGCGCAGGTTCCGGTAGTCAGTCCACGCCTCAATTTTTTCTGATCTTTATGTATAAATCTATCCATATGTCAATATTTTAATTAAGGGAAAGTTTTTTTACAACTGTGTCTTAAGATGATATGATTAACTCATATTGTTAAATTTAAAAAGGAGGTTTCTATGTCTATCATCATAAATCTTATAATAGGTGCCATCGCAGGCCACATCGCAGGAAACATCATGGGAGTTCACGGATCCCTATTCAAAAACATTATTCTCGGTCTGGTAGGTGGTATAGTCGGGTCTGCCGTAATGGGTCTTATCGGAATGTCTTCAACCGGATTTATCTCGGGAATTTTCGTTTCCTGTATCGGAGCCTGCATCCTCATATGGCTGGTCAGACATATAGTTAACTAAAAAATTAAATATTGGCCTTTATTGCAAATTCTTAATTATACTAAAAATAACTGGTAAAAAAACATATCCCCTGAACCCTTTGCATTGGGGTTCAGGGGTTTTTTGTACCATGCTCTCTTAACAGCTCCCTAATTGATGCCCATCGGTTCTTGTTTATGTATATCTAACATATAACAAATTTACGGCTTCTTCATATTGATAACATCTGAGGAAGTATCCAGTAACGACATTCTGTTTTCTTATATCCTTCAGTGATTTTCTTTATCTCTTTATACATTGGTTTTCCGTCATAAGGGCCTTCCCAAAGATCAGCAAACATATAGTCATAGTCTCCGTCACCAATAGTCCTGAGATAGTCAAATGCATCTGCCTGCACTATTCTGATCTTGTCGGAAATGTCATGCCCTGCCTCATCCTTTCCAAACTGATTACGGATAAAGCTGTCAAACAGCGTTATAGTGTCGTGATCTCTTTCCACTACAGTCACTTCAGAAACATTAGTCTTTCTTGCAGCCATATAAGCATAGTACCCGAGACCCAGGCCCAATGTCAGTACCCTTCCGTGGGCGTCACTTATATCATCCTCCATGGTGATTATCTCTCCGGGAGAAAGACTCATCCACACCGACTCCTCCGGTTTATCCTCTGTTATACACGGAACTTCTATGGCATCCTGCAGGTATCCGTAATGAGGAACATACATCCCCTCAACTTTGTCCGGATTCAGTTCGATGATTTCACCACGCTCATACCGAAGTACAGCAAAATGATGATTCCCCAGAGTGAGATCTTCCGGAATCATTACATTATTATAGTATGGATTTGTGTAGACAAGACCGGCAGGTACCTTGGTCATATGCTCATGGAAAGTATCTGCAAGTTTAAGTCGCTCATACTTATCTTTGGTCAGATATCCGGAAAGCACCATCGCCACATACCATCCCTCTGGATCAGCCATCATCTTGATGTTGCCTATTTTGCCTGCCTGTTTACGAACCATCTCTATATCACTTTCATCATATGAAATGACAGGTCTGAGTCGTGCAATTTCTGCTCTGATCTCACGCATCATACGACTCATACGATTTTCATCTATATGAGAGTTATACTCTGTTTTCACTGCAGTATAGTCTGTATATTTATTTTCATATTTCATTATCATTATTTATTGCGGAGCTATCCTGTATTTTATGCCTCAGGTACCACACTTTTAGTGCGTATCAACTTCATAGCTATTATATCCACATAAATTATAAAATATATAACATTATGATGATGTAAGGTTCAAAAGTCGATATAAAAAAAGCGGCTTTCCAAAAAGGAAAACCGCCATGATGTTTATAAAACATTAATGTGAATCAATCAGCATCTCTGGTGCTAAGTGAAAGTCCCATAGACTCGAGCTTGCCAAGAATCTCATCAATTGACTTACGTCCCATGTTACGAACCTTTGAAAGATCGTCCAATGTCTTGTTGCAAAGATCACCAACAGTATTGATGCCGGCTCTCTTGAGACAGTTATATGAACGTACGCTGAGCTCAAGCTCATCAATGTTCATGTTCATAAGGTCGTTTGAGTCACTACTTGCTGAATCCTCAACCTTAACCTCGCTCTCTGCGTTGATATCCATATCAGCAAAAAGCTTAAGGTGTGAATCAAGAATACGAGCTGAAAGAGAAACTGCATCATCCGGAGCCATAGTACCGTTTGTAGTAACATCAAGAGTAAGCTTCTCTTCGTTTGTACCCTCAATCTGGTCAATGACCATATTAACCTTTACAACAGGGCAATAGATAGAGTCAACCGCGATAACACCGATTGCGAGATCACTGCGATCACGTGTGTTAGCACCGTCATATCCACGTCCCTTGTTCATCTTTATCTCAGCATACAGTCTTGCATCTTTACCTGAAAGAGTTGCGATGACCTGATCCTGATTAACGATCTCTACTTCAGAAGAAACCTTGATATCAGATCCACGGACAACGCCCTCACCTGCATAATCAATATATGCCATAACCGGGTCGTCGCTGGATGATGTGTTCTTAATTGCAAGCTTCTTTAAGTTAAGGATGATATCACTTACATCCTCCTTAACACCAGGGATGGATGAAAACTCATGATATACTCCGTCAAATTTAACCTCGCTAACTGCAGTACCAGGCATTGATGAAAGGAGAATACGTCTTAAAGAATTGCCGATAACTGTACCCTCACCCTTTGCAAGTGGTGCGCATACAAAACGTCCAAATTTCTTATCATCTGAGATTTCCTCAACTTCGAGAACCGGTTTGATTTCTACTGCCATTACCCTACCTCTTTATATTAGAATCGCTGAAACAACATTAGTAGCACATGATCTAAACGCCGTATCCATCGATTTACAGACTACCGCTATTTTTAAATCAAGCTATTCTATTATAGCCTTTTTTTTTAACATGTCTACCCTTTTGGAGAAAAAAATCAAAAAAAGTGAATGCATTTTATTGCATCCACTTAATTTTGTAGTAAAATAATATCTTTATAAGCTGTTTTAATAAGAGGTATCATTACAAACCTCATATCAAACTGATTCTTAGTACTATCTGCAGTAACTGACTGCTAGGTCAGGCTATATCAACAAGCTTTCCCGAATCATCAAAATTGAGACTAAGCTGTCCCTTGAACTGGAGATTACGTTTTTCTATCTTGCTTACTGTCTTATTGTATGTAGCAAATCTGTCAAGTGTATCCTTGTTTTCTATATATAAACGTATATGTGTTATGCGTTTACCCTGTAATCTTCCCTTAACCAGCTCACCCTTGTCTGTAATACAATCATAGGAAACTGTTATATCTGTATACTCATTGATTTCTTTAATCGCAGGAGATAAAACTCGCTGCTTGAAGTTACCGAAGGCACTGTATACATCAGCCATAAGATTCTCTCTCAGTGTATCTATAGGAATATCTACATGACCTTTATAAGCATAGGACTTGGCAAGCTCATACAAACGTGGCGAATATTTACTTGTCATGGACAGAATATTGTAAAGCTCATATTCTGTGAAATTATTCTGAATACCGAGCAGATATGTCTTGATACGGCTGTCAAGGATAAGACTTATAGTTCCCTTACCGCCATCATATTCAGGCTCATTGAACCAGCGGAGCTTGATGACTCTGTTATCTATGTTTACCCAGAATGCTTTTTCATCAATTGAGTCAATCATGTTTTTAAACTCACGATAAACATTTTTAGGATCGATACCGCAGAGTCTTGCAAAATCCAGAGCTCTGATCTCGTATTTCTTGAACTCTTCCTCTCCCGGCTTGATCATCGTGATTACATAGTTAACTAACTTTTGCTCGTTGGCAGTCAGATTATATTTAGCTTTCTGAATAAGCGCGTTGTCCTTGACAACAAGGTAATTACGCTGATCATCTACTTTTTCTTTTTGCGTCTTATAAGCTGCCATGTTTATAACTCCGTTTCTTCGTCATCACATGTCAATATAGTAAAACTCATTATGCCAAAAATCAATGACCGTAAATTTGTTATATCTCTATTCTGACCTCTTTTAACGAGATCAGTATTGCGAAAATTATATTATTATCGGCTGGGATATGACGATGATGTTTTACCTTAGTCGGATTATTATGCTTTTCTTACCTGTGAATTTTTTCGCGCGCATGATTATATTTTTTTATGTTTGGTTTTTTATATTTTATATATTTAATATTATATATATTTATATTATTTAATGGCCAGAAGCCGCATAATTACGTCATTTTTTATCCACACAAATAACAAAATGACGGTAAAGCATAACATATTTACGGCGAGGTCTAACAAAAAGACGGTACAACATAACAAAAAAACGGTTTAGCCGGTGTGCATATCAAAAAAGTCCGAATGCATTGATTAACCGGGTGGTCTCGGCTTACGTTTTTGTCAAAAACAACAAAATAATTGCTGAAATTTTGTAAAAATCGTCTTGTAACAAAAATACGGTACATATCTGAAGGTCTAACATATTTACGGTATAGCGTTAACAATTTATTAAGCCGTAATTATGTTATAAGACTTCACTAAAATAATGTTATATAACATATTTACGGTAGATACGCCGGTTTCCGTGGAAAGTTGAGTTCACTTTATCAATATGGATTGAATGGCGGAAATACGTTATATTTTTGAATCCGGTACATATATTTAATACAACTAAATTGCAAAACATATAACTAAAATACGGTGAGCACAGGAATATTGAGGGATCAAGTATCTGAAAAAGTAAAATTAAGAAAAAAGTAAGCCGTAAATTTGTTATATCTTTTGTTATTCTGCCATAGCTTTTTCAAAATATGGTCAAATTAGTAGATTCCGGGTGTAATTTGGCAAAAGATATAACATTTATACGGTAATAGCGCGATGATTTTTTGTTATGGAGGAGTTTACGACGGATGCTTATAACAAAATAACGGTATGATATAACATATTTACGGTGTCACACTTATAACAAAAAAACGGTACCTCCGCCAAGGGAAATACCGTAATCATGATATAAGTTTGTACCGTAAATGTGTTATAAGTAAAAGCTTATCTACCGTCCATTTGTTATATTTCAAGCTTATCAAGCAAACTTCTGATTTCTTCAGAAGGCTCCTGCTCTTTCAGCCTCCAAACTGCATTTTTGATTGCAGTTGATGGTTCATAATCATCCTTTAACCACTCTTCCAGTGTACTGATGGCCATCTGGCGGTTAGCATTAACAGGACAGGCAAGGGATGCGACTATGAAATCCTCTCCCTCTCCTGCAGAATCGGAAAGATTCTGTACCAGGAAACTGAGTTGATGGTATGGTCTGTACTCGTCGCCAATGCCGAGATTGTCCTTTGGGCCCGATGCCATCATATCGAGAGGAAGTTTATCTCTGTATATGGCAAGGAGTCTTGAGAGTGTGTCATCGTCTTTTGGAAGAATGTCTACCAGTGAGGCGTGCGTATTAAAGTCTTCCTGCATAGCCTCAAGGATTTCGTTACTGCAGCTTAGTCCGAGACGGCGGGCTAGACGGAAGCCCTTCTTTTCAGTGAGGAGGAGCTTTACATAGTCTTTTATGCTGTCGGAATCAAGTATATGATCAAGCTTTTCAGTCAGTCTCCCACTCTCACTGAAGATGTTGCTGCTGAGATAATCTCTCAGATTAAGGAGTGTTTCCAAGGTTTCAGGTGTATGCCTGCAGTTCTCTGACTTATCGAGAAAACCCGAAATGATTTCAGTACGATTGTCCATGGAAGAGATTCCCTGAACTGTTCCCTCATTGAGAAGTCCGTCCATGATAGGTCTTGCAAGCAGATAGTCGTCATTGTTGAAATCAGGATTGGTAAATACTTTGGCAAGATTTATCTTTTCTGCGACTGTGCGGGCTGAGTAGGCTGACCCTACGGTATTGTTCACTCCTTCATGGAAGAGCCAGTCTTTGATCCTGCCGGAAGTCGCATCGATGTGCTCAACACAGTGGATGCGTCCCCATCCGCGGGTATGCTTTGCAAAATTAAGTATTGCATCTGTCGAATCCTTCCAGGTCTCGGCCACAAATATCGAGAACAGAGTGAATTCATCTGAAAGTGCCAGTGTACTTACAACGTCCTTTACGGCGTCATTATCATCTGTATCCATCATTTCAAAGACAGTGAGTGCAAACTTGAGACATTCTGAGTTTGAGGTTTTGATGATTATATTGGCTGCAAATTCAAAAAGTGCCTCGCCATCGATGTTTTCAAGATGTTCATTGACCCACTTCTCAAGTTCATCAACAAGAGGAAGCATGCGAGCCTTAGGGTCACTGAAGTAATCGTTAAGGTCATACTCTGCCGAGTCAAAATCATGCTCAGAGGCTTCTTTTATAACCTCTGTAAGAGCTGAGACATCAGATGCGGATGACATATTGTGATAAAGGTACATACCGTCCATAGCGCCATCTACGAGGCGCACGTCACCAAGTAACCCTGATGCTCCGGAAGGAAGACGGAAATCTGCCGGAAGCATACCATCTGCTCTGATGTTATCGCTGATTAATTCGAATAAAGAATTAGACATGGAACCTCCATTAGTATCCAAAGTGTTCACGCTGTGTATCTGAATCGTAAAGCTTGTTATAAGCTGCAGTTCCCTGCTGTATGATCCTTATGAGATACCACTCTACACCCTTGATAAGTACCATATCACCAACTTCCTTTTTGGCAAAAGGATGGCTAGGGAGATTGATACGTGATGTAACTTTTTTCTTACCATCTGAAATTATAACGTAGTCACCCTGCTGGGCACCCTTTTTAGGTTTTTTCTTTTTATAATCAGGAATGAAGCCCGGTCTTCCGGATGGATTTGTTGATTTACCGAAGGATTTACCTTTGTTTTTTCCGAAAGATCCAAAAGGTTTAGATCCGGAATGATTTGAACCGGAAGGTTTGGTTCCGGAAGTTTTAGATCCGGAATGATTTGATCCGTAGGTTTTCTTTCCGTAGTTGTTTGATTTCTTTTCGTTCATTATGTTCCTCTCATTTCCTATAAATGCGGGAGTTTATATGTCTATCCTGTCAAAGAGATATGCAGCTATTGGCTGGATAAAACTACCGTTATTATGTTATAGGTTTAGGTTATCTAAAAATTAAGGACTTCCTGTTACATTATAACAGAAAGTCCCGATAATACTGAAATAACACAGATTTTCACTGGAAATTGTTACGTTATATAAAATCCGCTTGGATAGACGTTAACACAGCCATACATTGATGTCAGGTCTCAAGGAAGCCATCAAGCTCACGCTTATATTTTGGATTCTGGAGCTTGTGTAAAGCCTTGTTCTCGATCTGACGTATACGTTCCCGGGTAACATGATACATGGTACCGATCTCCTCAAGAGTTCTCTCACGACCATCAACAAGGCCATATCTCATTTCGATAACTTCTCTCTCTCGATCACTCAAGTTAACAAGAATCTTATCCAGCTGCTGTTTCATCATCACGTTGTTAATGTTTTGCTCAGGTGAAGTGATCTTGTCATCTGCGATAAATGATCCAAGATCTGAATCCTCATCCTCACCTACTTTACTGTCCAGGGAAGCAGGTCCTGCATCATAATTAACAACCTCCTGGATACGCTCTTCAGGGATATCCAGAGCCTTACTCAGGTCAAGTGTAGTTGGCTCATGTCCAAGCTCCAATGCAAGCTGGCGTGAAGTTTTCTTGATCTTGTTAATAAGCTCTACCATGTGAACAGGTACTCTGATGGTTCTTGACTGGTCTGCGAGAGCTCTGGCAATAGACTGACGGATCCACCATGTTGCATATGTAGAAAGCTTGAATCCTCTGTCCGGTTCAAACTTCTCAACACCACGCATGAGTCCGATATTGCCTTCCTGAATGAGGTCGAGGAAGTTCATACCTCTACCTGTGTAGCGCTTGGCAATGGATACCACGAGTCTCAGGTTACACTCAACCAGCTCCTGTTTGGCACTGAGATCACCGTTCTTGCAGCGAACGGCAAGCTCGCGTTCTCTTTCAGGAGTGAGCAGAGGATAACTACCGATCTCCTTCAGATATATACGTACAGGATCATCGGCAGAAATATTCTCAAGATTGGTAAGTGCCTCCATATCCAGAGTTCTGGCTTCTTTATCCTCTTCTGAAAGGTCTTCATCGGAAAAATCATCGTCAGAAAAATCGTCATTACCTAAATTGTCATCTACAGAGGAATCTGCAGATTTGTTGATGACTACAGAGCGGTCATCAAATTCTTCATAATCTGTATTGTTTATAGAAGTTGAATCTGTGAAATCTACAGTATCAAGAACTGCAGTATCACGGTCTTCCATAAGTTCTCTATTTTTAAAAGCCATAATAAATCTCGTTTTCTTTATGCAAATTTAGACAGCCTTTCTATTGTATTTTGAAAAGCCTTTTATTACAAGACTTAATCCATATATTTGTGAAAAATATCCAACAAAAAAACCCGGTAGGCGAACCGGGTCTTTGTAAAGGATTCATTATAATTAGATTAAATAAGGTAAAGGAGTGTGCATTTATTTAATTTCTAATCTTTAACTATCTATAATATACACAATTCCTTAAAATAGTGATTGAAGAAAAACGAAATCAGTGATTATGAAATTCTTAAGACGGGAAATACAAATCATTAAGCGCGCAGCATTCCAAAATAAATTACTTCGTTCTGTTATTTTTTCTTATAGTGATCCTTAATATCTCCTGCATTATAAAGGACAGTACAAGACCTCCGATGAGTCCTCCGAGATGTGCCATAAAATTGACAGACGGATCTGAAAGTCCCTCTGTTAATGACAGAAGGACCGAGAAAAAGACTCTTCTGACAGGGAAGATCTTTCTGAGACGTTCGTTAAATGCAAACAGTATAAATACAGATAAAAGTCCGAAAATGGCACCGCTGGCTCCGCAGGAAACTGCCAGATTGCCTGTCATGCCCTCGTACAGCATGGTGGACAGATTTCCGCATATTCCCGAAAAAATGTACAGCACTATGAAAAGAAAGTGTCCGAAATAGTGCTCCACGTATGGTCCCAGAGCAAATAAGGTTATCATGTTGGCACCTATATGTTCTACTCCGAAGTGTACGAAGATGGAGGTAACCATACGATAGATTTCGCCGTATAGGATAACGTAGGGAGTAAAATATGCGCCGAAACCCAAGGCAGTATCTACATTTTCACTTCCGCCCATCAGCTCTTCTATGAGGAAGATGATTATATTGACGGCAATGAGCAGGTAAGTGACATAAGGCTGCCATTTATGTTGTGTTTTATTGAAAATTGTATCTTTTAAATTTGGCATATGTATCAGTTCCAGTCAGTAACTTCTTCCAAAGTTCTGACAAATGCTTCGAGCCCCTCCTTGTCAAAGGCCTTAAATCTTGCAAGAGACGGGCTGTCTATATCCAAAACACCGAGTATCTCTGCCGTAATTTTGTTATGAATCGGAATAACGATCTCAGAGTTTGATGCACCATCGCAGGCTATATGCCCCGGGAACTGATGCACATCATCTATCATCTGAGTTTCATCCTGAGCCCAGGCTGTTCCGCATACTCCCCTGCCCTTTGCGATGTGAATGCAGGCAACCTTTCCCTGAAACGGTCCAAGTACAAGCTGACCATCTCTTACAAGATAGAATCCCGCCCAGTTAAGGTCAGGTAATGAATCATATAAAAGTGCTGAAGCATTGCTGAGAACAGGGATGAAATGATGGTCATCCTCTGCAAGAGCCTTTAATTGTTCCTGTATAAGCTTGTAGTCGATCATGTTGTTGTCCCCCGCTGTAAGTAAATGTAGATGTGAATGCGAATGCGAATGCATTAACCTATTATAATCCTCTGATCATAATATAATCAGTTAAATGACACATTATTCAGAAAAGAATAACAATTGTCTTCTGTGTAACATTCATTGAGTAGGAGCATGAATTTACATTATTGAGATAATTGTATATAAGGTGCTGATTGAACAGCTTATCTGTGATGGAAGTCATGGTATACGCGTCGGATACTTTGAATTGTATGACATTTTTGCCGGACATCTGTGCTTCCTCAGCCATCCTGCCTATGGTATCAATGTCTGCATCCGTAAAATATGTCCCTGTGTAAATGTAGTAGTTGTCCTCTGTGGCTGTACATGATGGAACCGGTATAGTGTTATCAATTGTATGGTTCACGTACATTTCCTTGTCTGTGAGTCCGAGGTAGGCATAGTTTATAAATGAAGCGTTTGTGTTCCCGGAGGAGACATTGGACTCACCGAAGGTAACATCCACCTGATACCATGCTCCATCCATAAAGATCACATTCCAGGCGTGAGGACCTCCCTCTGCTGTTCCGCTCACATGGAGACAAGGAATACCCATGAACTGGGACAGGTACTGCATAGCCTTTGCATAGCCGTTGCAAACTGATCTGTGATTGAGGAAAACGGAGATGATATTCTGGTTCTCATCGGCTCCGGCCTCGTAATCTGTTGAATTGATTATGTAATCGTACAGATATTTTATCTTTGTAAAATCATCTGTTGTTGTACCGTCGGCATATCCCGGAACAGAAGCAAGGATAGTCTGAACGGCAGGCAGTATGGCATTCTGATATTGAGAGGCTTCTTCCTGTGACATGGTGTACTGCCCTTTTACAGATATAGAGGTGACGATGTTGTTGATGGATTTCTGAGTATAATGCACTCCGTTTGTGTAAAATATCTCCGGGTGGTCCGCCATAACATAGTTATAGATTTTATTAAGTTCATCAGTATCGAGTGTAGAGATATCACGCTCTTTCCAGTGGGTGATGGCATCAAGTATCTCACGGTAGATGCCTTTTTCCTTATCACTGAGGAGATTGTAGCAGTAATAACCGGACTGACTTTCATCGGTGATATCGCCTGTGCCTTCCAGCCAATTGGTGATTCTGTCTTTTAGCTCATCCTCAGAGATTGCGCCGTTACTGCCGGAGGAATCAGAGTTTTCTGAAGAATCCGAAGGTTTTCCTGAAGCACCGGAACCATGGACTTTTTGTGCAGATGGTTCGTCACTGCCATTCTGTGATGAAGCATTATCTCCTCGGGATTTATCGGATCCATCTGTACCCGGCAGTGATCTGAGATCTTCCGGCAAATAATCCTTCAAGGATTCATAGTACTCCGTAAGATGCAGTTCTTCGGCATAATATCTCAAAAGCTCCATTGGTGATATGTAATTGTATCTTGCTATACCTAAAAAGATGAGCACGGCAAGTATCAGGATGAAGACGACACTCATGCATCCGCCGCAGCCACCGCCGGAGCGATGTCGTCTCTTATAATGGGAATCCATGTTGTATATATTGCCATTGTCAAATCTGTTGGGATCCTGCATAAAATGTAGTTCCTTTCCGTATTTTTGTGTTCATTCTACCATAAAAAAAGATGCAGTGCTCCCATTAAGGAAGGCACTGCATATATATGAATATAATTTATAAGAGGTTAACTTGGAGAGTTTTAAGTATTTTGCAAGATTTCTGATCAGGTGGTTTTAGGGAGAGATTGATCAGTTCCTGAAGAACTGAGGTAAAGCCTGAACGAAGTCACGGAATTGCTGTTCGCTTTCATTGGCCTGTGCCATAGACTGGTCAGGATTCTTCTGTGAATCAGGATCTGCTGTCAATGTTACGGAAATGGTCTTCTCATCATATTCACTTCCGTTAGGACGCTTTACAGTGAGGGTAATGGTCTCACCGGCTGCATATCTCTCGAGAAGCTCCTGCAGATCATCAAGGCTTGTGACACTCTGGTCATCGAATTTGACGATGACATCTCTCTCCTGCAGGTCTGATGCGGCTGCAGCAGATCCGTCAACTATCTTGTAAACATATACGCCCTGTACCATACCATAGGCTTCTGCTGTTGCGGCGTCAATGGTTTTGGCCTGAATGCCTAAGTAGCCGCGATTATCTTCCGAAACTTTACTTCTGGTTGTTTTTGTAGCCAGAGTATTGATGACTTCGATGGCCTTGTTGCTTGGGATTGAATATCCCATTCCTTCAACGTCTGTGCTTGAATACTTGGCAACATTGATACCGATTACCTGACCTTCCATATTGAGGAGAGCTCCGCCTGAGTTTCCGGGATTTATGGCTGCATCGGTCTGAAGGAGGCCGGACTCAGTACCTGTATCTGTTGCTACATCTCTGTCCTTTGCTGAGATTATACCTGTTGTAACGGACTGACCATATCCGAGGGCATTTCCGATGGCAACTACCTGATCTCCTACTTCTATAGCATCTGAGTCACCAAACTGGGCAATCTCAATTGCTGACAATGTATCTGACGGAATGTTTTTGAGATCTACTGCGATGATGGCGAGATCAGCTTCAGCATCCTCTCCTTTTATAGCTGCATCTGCGGAGGTTCCGTCAACAAACTGGACGCTCAGGGATGTAGAATCCTCGATAACATGATGGTTGGTGACTACAAGAAGTTCATCGTCTGTTTTTCCGATGATGACACCGGAACCACTTGCTGCCGCCTCGGCTTCTCCATTAGCACCGAAAAGAGAATAACCATACTGCTGATATCTTATGGTGTTGGTGATAGAAACAACCTGCGGCATGGTATCCTGTGCTATCTCGGTAACGGATTTGGCGGCACCGGTTCCGGTTGAAGCCTGAACGGTTTTGGTATCATCACCACCTGTATATAAGGCATTTGCGGCATTGTTACCGGAATCACCATTCAGGTTTGAGCCGGCCTCTGCACCTGAGCCTTGATTTCCGCCGGATGTACCGTTCTGTCTGAATGCCTCTGCTCCTGCATTAGCATTGTCCGCAACGATCTGACCTGAAACCTGCGCTGCATGGTTAATGCCTACCATAGTCACTCCTGATACAGATCCAAATAACAGAGCACTTAAAACGATAGCTGACACTTTTTTTCCTAAATCTTTTCTGTACATATGTAAACCTCCTTAAGAGCTGTAGTTCTTTATCTCTTTGATGGTTACATGGTACGGAAAAAGTGTGACTTGATTTTGTCGATTTGGTGGAGATTTTGTGTCGTAAATGTCAAGAAAGTGTGTCCTTAGGATTGTGTGTCAAGTGGTAAGGCCGGCAAGGAGCAGAAGGCTCGATATATGTACGGCTGTTACGCCTGCAACCTGAAGCTTATATAGTACCCTCGTATCATCATCGATGAAAAGATGTGGTGTTTTGAGACCTTCGTACTTATCTTCAAGAACTTTTTTGACCAGGATCGACTTATCGGAATCCCGTGAAAACAGTATGTTCTCAGGTAAAAAAAGACCGGGATATACACGGTTTATAAAGTCTATCTTCTGCTGATCCTGAGTAGGTGTAGAGGATAAACTTAAAACAAAATTACGGTCAGGCTCTGAAAATGATGTGATGTAATCTTTCACAAAATCAGGACCGATGGCTGTTTTGTAAATATCATGGGCTTCAACGAAGTCGTCAAACTCTTCATCACTGCAGACATTTATACCATCCGAGCCATAGCCGTAAACCGCCAGAACCCCGTCAATATCAAAAAACCTGACCAGGTCTTTACGCTTAAGCAATTCCGTATCGTGACCAAGTCTGTAATCCGGATCAAACATAATTTATTTCCTTTCTCTGCTTACCTGAATATAAACTGCAGTATCACTATGCTGACTGCAAATGTGAGGAAGCTATAGACCATGGTTTTTCGTGAAAGATCTAAAAGCTCAGTTTTATTTTTAAAAAGTGCAAATCCGAAAACCGCAAAAGATACTATAAATACCAGCATTACGCCGGAAAGTAAAAATCCGATGATATCAGTTATCATGTGAATTCTCCTCAATATATAATTTGATACAGTCTATGGTTTATAATCTGATGACTGTTTATAATTTAGTACAGTCTATGTTTCATAATCCGCGGATTGTTCTCAAAATCAGTGGTGAATGTAGTTTTGGTGCTACTATGACACTCTTTTTTAATCCTGCTCAGTTTTTGCTTTTCGCTGCAGCTATCTCTTCTGCTGTCATATGATCAAGCATGCCATAGTCCATGTTGTAGGTGATGAAATCATCGTAATCATACATGTCTTCAAATGTTGTCATACGGAACTCCGGATCCTGCTCATCCTTCTCTCCGTCTTCAAGGTACTCGGCCTTGAGAATGGAGTAAACATAATTACGGGCATCCTTAGGCATATTTTTGGCAGGGCTCCTGCCATTGTCCTCACACTGATGGATATAGCTGTGGATCACTGCGTGGAGGGCATACTCCTCATATATATTGGGGATGAAGGCTTCTTTTGATTTAACACCTTTCAGGAGGGATATAAAAGCTACAGCCGCATCAAGCTTCCGGTAGTGGTCAGGGAAATAAAAACGGATATTCTCCTGAAATTCAGTATCATCGGAATTGACCTTCAGGTAGTCCTTTCCTGCTGCTGTTTCCATGTCGTTTATAAGAAGTGACATGATACGGTTATTGATGAATTCTGCGATATAAGCATTGGCCTTCTGGTCTCTGGTAAATGAAGTATCTATCTTTAACATAAAAAAATCCTTATCTGTAAAATGTTGAAATTGTAGGGTAAAATGAAAAAATCGAAGGTGACTGTGCCGTCATCATCAAAGTATAACAAATATACGGTATATAAAAAAGAAAAAATGGACTGTTTGTGTTTTGGGTAGGTGGTATACATATCGGTTTATGGGATTGATATCAGGTATACACTTGAAAAAACTGATAGTCCGGAAATGAGGTTTTGATGATCAACAGAGATGACATGCTGGAGCTTACCAGAAGGATGAATCTGAGCCGTAACTGCTTCTACAGGGCGGCGGGTGCATATATGGACCCGGAGGGATATATTGACAATTCGTTCAATGTTGATTTCCGCAGTATGAAGACACATGATAAAAATGTAAATCTTGAACTGGCCAAGACCATCCCCTTTTCAAAGACCAATCAGCAGTTGAGAAGTTATGAGTTCCCTAAAGGCGATCTTAGGTATGACAGCATTCATAAGCTTTTGATGGCACTCTCTCAGTATGGTTTAAAGGATGATCTTCTGGTACAGACTCTGTGCGAACAGCTTGCAGAGGGAATCCATATCCCACAGGAGTATGGCATTTACATATATCATGGTGTTTATGATGTCCCGAGAAAGGGTTCTGACAATGAGGAACAGGGCGAATCTGAGGAGGTTTTCCAGTTTATCATCTGTGCGGTTGCGAGGGTTGACAAGGAGTTCAATGCAGGAAAACCCGAGCTTGGTTTTCTCTTCCCTGCATTTGAACAAAGGAGCAGCGATCCCAGCCGTATAGACATATACTGCAGTGATCCGGAGCATCCTGATGAAAGGTTTGTGAGAAAGATCCTGGGGAAATGACAGATAGTTGACGTATGGCATGAACAAACAAAAAAACTGTGTAGATGACTTCTCATCTACACAGCTTTTAATCAAAGCCGGGATTCGGACTCGAACCGAAGACCTACTGATTACAAATCAGTTGCTCTACCAACTGAGCTATACCGGCGCGCTTTTCTGTTGCTCAGATATAGTACCAAATCCCCCCATGGATGTCAACAATAAATCAAAAAATATTATTACTGCGTTAGGTGAGAAAAAAACAGAACGGAATCACATATATGACTCCGTTCCTTTGCTTTTTCTGTTTGATGATGTTCAGCAGCACTTTGCACACGGATGTGTGCGTTAGCGCCAATCAATCAGTGGCAAATACTTTTGACACTTACATCATTAAAATAACTGATCTATGGTTCTGTTTTCTTACACGGCACCAGCTTCACTCTGAAAGAAATCTGTCGTTCTGTAGGCATGTCATCGAACTGGATGGTATAAGCATTTTTATCCATGTTAACATCCTTGATGGTGCCCTTTCCAAATGCTTTATGTGCTATTCTGTCGCCGATTTTGAAGAGGTCAGAGTTGGTCGTGGTGTGAAGGTGCGAGTCTATCATCCTGATATAGCTTGCAGTCTCTGACAGAAGTCCGGCCTTTGGCGCTTCTGTAAAGCTGAGGAGTTCAGGATCAATATCAAGGATAAATCTGGACGGGTATCTCGGTGAACCATCGAAGTTCTTGCCGGCGGCTTCTGACAGATACAAGCCCTTTTCTGCCCGGGATAACGCAACAAACGCAAGTCGTCGCTCCTCTTCCATACCCTCCAGAGTGTTGGTCTTTTTGGACGGGAATATGCCTTCCGACATACTGCACAGGAAAACATAAGGGAACTCCAGACCCTTGGCAGTATGTACAGTCATAAGCTTCACACGGTCGTCTGCATCGGTCTTGTCCATGTTGGAAAACATGGCAACATTTTTGAGATAACTTTCAAGATTGGTTTCCTCTCCGGCACTTGTCTCAAATTCAAAGACAGCCTGCTTAAGCTCAGCGAGATTGTCAAGACGTTCCTGAGACCCTTCGGTTCTAAGCATCTTTTCATATCCTGATTCATGTAAAATGGAGATCAATACTTCGGATATGGTTTTGTCCTCATAAGTCGAGGCAAATTTTTCAATCATTGAAATAAAATCTGCCGCCTGAGTCCCTTTGAAGATTTCATTGTCAATGTTTTTGACGAGAGCCTGATACAGTGTTCCGCCATACTCCTCCGTATAGTCCTCAAGGAACTTCATCCTGCGGACACCGATGTTCCGCTTAGGAACATTGGCGATACGACGGAAAGAAAGGTCATCCTTGTAAACTATCATGCGTAGATAGCAAAGGGCATCCTTTATCTCCATGCGGCCGAAGAACTGTACCCCGGAGTAGATGGTGTAAGGTATTTTTGATTTGAGAAAAACTTCCTCAATGGTTCTCGTTACGTAATGCGCTCTGTAAAGACAGGTTATGTCCTTGTAATCAACCCCCATCTGATGCAGAGTTTCGATATTCTTGACTATCCAGGTGGCCTCCTGGACTGAATCATCCGCAAGATGGCATACAACAGGAACCCCATCCGGAAGCACAGGAATGAGATCCTTACTCATACGCTGCTTGTTCTTGCTGATCAGCGAGTTACATACCTTCAGAATCTGCGGAGTTGACCTGTAGTTCTCCAGCATCATGATGGTTTTTGTTCCGGGATAATGTTTGTCAAAGTCAAGAAGATACTTAACATTGGCACCTCTCCAGGTATAGATGGTCTGATCCGGATCACCTACGATAAACAGATTCTTGTGGTAGCCGCAGAGAACTTCCATGAGACGGTACTGCAGAGGGTCAATGTCCTGAAACTCATCTATCTCAATATACTCAAGTCTCTGCTGCCACTTGAGTGCGATATCCGGGTTTTCATCAAAGATATAGAGGCTTAGTATGATGAGGTCATTGTAATCTACCGCAAAGGTCTTGCGCTGCTGATAGAGATAGCCGTAAAAAAGGATATCATCAACAGTTTCTGCGTCCATATACTTCTGATGAAGCTTATCTATAGGCAGCTTTATCATATCGAGAAAGTATGAGGGCTCTGAGATACACTTCCTGACCTCGAACATATCACGGGCACTGCCGAAAGTCTTGTCCCGTAATGTCAGTCCTCTCTCCTCATAGATGATCTTGAGCATCTCGTCAATGTCAGCATTGTCCAATACCATGAAACTCTTCGGATAACTGATGGCATGACTGTCCTCCTGCAGGATATTGACGCAAAATCCGTGGAAGGTATTGATATAGCCTGTATCGTTGTCCCCGGTGAGCTGATGTATACGCTGCCGCATCTCATTGGCAGCCTTGTTTGTAAATGTAACGCACAGGATGTTGCCCGGAAGCACACCAAGATCGTTCACGAGATATGCAAACCTGTGAGTGAGTGCACGTGTTTTGCCGGAACCTGCGCCCGCAATGACACGGACAAAACCCTCTGTCGTGGTGACAGCCTCCATCTGAGCTTCATTTAAACCAAACAATATATCTTCCATACGTGCAGATCTCCGTGATAAATACGCCATCCTGCATCGAGATGCAAAAAAGCAAAATAAACTGATAAGATATACTAGCACATCTGTTCTGACATTTCAATCAGCGGAGATATCCTGCCCTCTGAAAGAATCACGATCTTGCCTGTAGCTCTGGAAATAGCGGTATACAGACGATGTCTGAAGAGTTCTCTGTCCGGGTACTCTCTTTCAGTTACATCAGGAAGTATGACTGTATCAAACTCCAGACCCTTCGCAAGCTTAAGCTCCATGAGAACTACACCACTCTTTGGAAGAGCCTCATAGCGGCGGACAATGTGCGGAGTTTCGTCACCGAGACTTCTGGTCATCATATTGATGCCGCTGCGGTCCTGACAGATGATTGCGGTGAGACCCTCTTCGTGGGAGTGCTCAGCAATTACCCGTTTTAACTTCTCCACATAATCCTCATGGTCCTCACAGACTATGATCTCTGGCTCGATACCCTCTCGCTGAACAGAGTTCGTCTGGACACGTATCTCCTTCGGAAGAAGGCTTGTGAAAAGCTTTGTAATCTCCGGAGATGATCTGTAGCTGGTCATAAGTGACATATTGGTGACTTCCTTGCCGCAGGAGGTGAACCAGTTGTCAATGTCTCTGAAGGTTGCTGTTCCGCTGTGGATGGACTGGAACTCATCACCCAGGAACATGAAGTGAGCATTCTTATAATACTTGGTCATGACCATAAGCTGTGCTTCGGTGTAATCCTGAACCTCATCAACGATTACATAGCGGGTGTTATGGTCGCTGTAACCTGTCAGAGACATCTTGAGATATGTGTACTCGGCAGGCGTCAGATCATCCTTTCCGAGGATATGTTTACCGATGGCCTCGATGTCCAGCCAGTCCAGACTTCTGATCTTCTCTGCAACACCTCCGAACTGGTTCTCATCAGGATCCTGATCATCAAAGTTCACTGTATCGAGATCCATCTCCTTGTTTTTCTTCTCAATCTTTCTGGCACTCTTACGTGCAAGCTCCTGCAGATCTTCGATGGCTGTCTGGATGATCCAGGCTGTGGAGCTGGAACTTCTGTACTTTTTGAGAACGCCTGCTATCTGCTTCTTATCGAGGACTCTCACACGCTTCAGATTGATGTTGTGGAGATAACGCTCGTCCAGCTTGAAGCCCTTGAGTCCCTCGTCTATGAGGTGAAGAGAATCAGCCTCTGTGATATCAGCTTCTCCCAGGCTGTCTACGCCGAGATCATCAAGGAAATCAGACCAGGTCATGGTGGTAGGATTGGCCTCACCCATCTCCGGAAGAACGTGATCGATATACTGTTGGAAAACAGGGTTCAGTGTAATGAGACAAACCTGATTCGGACGCAGTGTTTTACGCCTTCTGTAGAACAGATAAGCGATTCTCTGCAGAAGCACCGAAGTCTTGCCGGAACCTGCTATACCCTGAACCAGAAGCACAGGTACATCCGGGTGTCTGATGATAGCATTCTGCTCCTTCTGGATAGTTTCGGTTATGGACTGCATCTTGTCCGTACGTTTCCTTGTGAGCGAATGTATAAGGAGCGGGTCTTCCAGAGCGATCTTGGTATCGAAGTAAGCCTTGAGTATATTCTCATCAATGTCGAACTGACGGCGGAGTTTGAGATCCACAGGGATATTTCTGCCGTCAACACTGTAGGAGGTTTCTCCCATCTGCTGATTGTAGTAGACCTCAGCTATAGGACTTCGCCAGTCAATGACTACAGGCTCATGCTCCTCATTGGAAACAGAGGTGGTTCCGATATAGTAGGTCTCCTCCTCCGGCTCGTCAGGGAATTGAACATTGATGCGTGCAAAATAAGGCCTCGGCAGGAGTCTCTTGACCTTGGCAAGAGCGGTGCTTACTGTCCGGCTGCTGATATTCAGCTCCTCTACGGCACGGCTCATGGTCTCAAACTCGATGAGAGTTTCCTGAGATTCCTCGATACCTACGAAATCGTACTGAAGGTCATCACTTACTGTATTCTTTTCTTCAGATGCCTGATTCTGGAGATCTATGAGTTCCTCCTCCATCTGAGTTTTCATATTGGTGAGCTTGTCGTAAAGCTCTGTTAAATGGTTTTGTTCTGCTTTAAAAATATTATCTTCCATTACTATATCATTCTCTTTTTGCATTATTGTTTAGCAGCACTGTTTAATGATCTATATAGCATCAGACAGTGGTGGCTCCGGGGAAGTATCCACTTATAACATTTTTACGGAGGTTTTCTCCGATTACGATGATGACTTCCTGAGTCTCGTGTATGGGACTAATGTTTATGGCAT
>DGVW01000077.1 GCA_002396005.1 Oribacterium sp. UBA4274 | reverse complement strand
CCCCATGAATAAGGGATATCGTTATCACGACGATATACGTTAGCACGTGGGTTATCCCATGATCTAAATACTGCCTCTATAGCAAGCTTAAGCTGTGTAACAGGATCTGAAGGGAAATCTTCACCTAACTGCTTCTTGTACTCAGCCTTAAACTGTTCTGCAAGTGTCTTAAGGTCCTCTGCTGTAAGATCAACATCGAACTTAACGCCCTTCTCTTCCTTCATCTTGTCGATAAGCTGTTCAAAATATTTCTTACCAACTTCCATAACTACATCAGAGAACATCTGAATGAATCTTCTATATGAATCGTATACGAAACGCTCGAATGATGGATCAGGGTTGCCGGCGATCATTGCTGCAACTACTTCATCATTAAGACCAAGGTTAAGGATAGTATCCATCATACCAGGCATTGATGCACGTGCACCGGAACGAACTGATACAAGAAGTGGATTCTTGAGGTCACCGAACTTCTTGCCGTTGATCTCTTCCATCTTCTTAACACCTTCCATAGCCTGAGCCATGATCTCATCATTGATCTTGCGACCGTCCTCATAGTACTGTGTACAAGCCTCTGTTGTAATTGTGAAGCCCTGAGGTACCGGAAGACCGATGCTTGTCATCTCTGCAAGGTTTGCACCCTTTCCGCCGAGAAGATTACGCATTGTCATGTCGCCCTCGCTAAACATATACACCCATTTGTTAGCCATTGATTAATCCTCCAAAATTATACTTATTTATGGTTCTTTCCATATCAGTTGTATTTATGCCAGAACACATATGTCAACTCACACAAAAAGTTATCCCGATTGCCCTTCACAATCAGATAATTTAACCATTTGAGATTATACATAACAATTTTTTCTTAGTAAAGTACACCTTTAATTGAAAACGGTTACATTTTGAAAAAATTTTTTTAGGCATGAAAAAACCTTAGAAAATCTAAGATAATCAAAAAAATTCTAAGGTTCATAATCAGTGTTTTTAAGTTTTGCAAATGGATTTTATCTCATAAGAAAATATTTTTTATAGCTTATTTTTTATATAAATATACCACCCTTAAATTCTATACCTGTTCCGGAAATCGTTTTAATCTATAAAAACATCCAAAATCGTTTTAAGGATATGGCATTTAACTATCCTTTCCTCAGACCTTAAATCTGTATCCTACGCCCCAGATAGTTTCGATATACTGCGGCTTAGCCGTATCCATCTCGATCTTCTCTCTGATCTTTTTGATATGCACTGTTACTGTCGCGATATCCCCTACTGAATCCATCTTCCAGATCTCCTTAAAGAGTTCAGCCTTGGTATATACATGATTAGGATGAGATGCAAGAAAATACAGAAGGTCAAATTCCTTGGTTGTAAATGTCTTTTCATCTTCACCTAGCCACACGCGTCTGGCAGATGGATCAATCTTAAGGCCACGGATCTCAATCATATCATTACCTTCCTTGCCGTTACCTATGAGTCTCTCATATCTTGCAAGGTGTGCCTTGACTCTGGCAACCAGCTCAGAGGCAGAAAATGGTTTTGTCATGTAGTCATCTGCACCGAGTCCGAGACCACGGATCTTATCTATATCATCTTTTCTTGCCGACACAATTATGATAGGAATATCCTTCATTGAGCGTATGTCTTTGCAAACTTCAAAGCCGTCCTTGCCCGGAAGCATCAAGTCGAGAATGATAAGGTTGAAATCTTCGTTTAATGCTTTATCAAGTCCACTCTCACCATCAGATGTTATCGTCACATCAAAGCCGGACAGCTCCAGATAATCCCTTTCAAGTTCAGCAATAGACTGCTCATCTTCTACTATCAATATTCTCTTTTTTTCTTCATCCATTAATCTGTACCTCCTGTACACTGCGTATATACTTGCGTAGAACAAAATGTATTGTGGTGCTCTCTCCCTCTACCGAAGTAGCCCAAATACGTCCACCACTGTCCTCTACGATCTTTTTAACTATTGAAAGACCTATACCGGATCCGCCCTTCATGGAGTTTCTTGAACTGTCAGCTCTGAAAAACCTCTGAAAAATATAAGGCAGGTCTGTTTTTGCGATACCTTTCCCGTTATCACTCAGATTGACCTGAACAAAATCACCGGCATCTTCAAGAGTTAAAGCTATATGCTTCTCTTCTTTATCCATATACTTGACTGAATTTGAGATTATATTGTTGATGACTTTACGTAGCTGCTCAGGATCCGCAATCATCTCAACCTCAGGCGATATCCTGCTTTCAAATGTAAACTCCACGCCCTGAGATTCCATATCGAGGCCTATCTCATCAGCACAATCCTGAAAATAATCTTCCACTTTCATATGCTGGAAGTCATAAGGTATCTTGTTTGACTCTACTTTAACGTAATATCTCAGCTCATCAATCAGCCTGTCCATATCATTTGCCTTGATATTGATGGTCTGAATATATTTCTTCTGCATCTCAGGACTTTGGGCTATTCCGTCAAGTATGCCCTCTGAATATCCCTTGATCGCCGTAAGCGGCGTCTTCAGGTCATGCGCAATATTGGTTATCAATTCCCTGTTAGCATTGTCATTTCGTATCTTCTCGTCCTGAGTCTCCTTAAGGCGCATGCGCATTTCGTCAAATGCCTGCATCAGCTCACCGAACTCATCATTGGTCTCGGCCTCAAGTGTAAAGTCAAGGTCTCCGGACTCGATTTTTTTGGCAGCTGCTTTCAGCTCATCAACCGGCTTGACGATACCCATATATATCCAACCGATAAAAAAAAGACCTGCAAGTATAAGGATTACTACATTTACACTCATAGTAGTATATCCTCTGAACATAAGATACATAAGTATCAGCGGCAAAATGGTACTGATGCAGAAGCTCACTGCAACACGTCCCATAAGACCAACATGTTTCATTATTTAATTCTCCTTAATGTGCCCTAAACCAGGATACCACTGAATAACAGACTGACGCTGAACTGCCATAAAACCATCTGTTATAAAATCGCCTGCTTTCTGACTCTATATATTATCTTTCGTCCAATTATACCATATCCATAACTTTAACGCTTAATTTTAAACTCCTTTTACCTGTATTCTTATTTAACAGCATATTAAAGTATCAAAAAACTCCCGAACCGTATCAAGGTCGGGAGTCAACAGACACTCACCTGATATATGATGTGAGTGCCAAAAAATATTTATTTCTTCATATACCAGAGTACAGACTCTTTAATATATCAGGTGTACAGGTGCCTCGATATATCAGAATGCAAGCTTCTCCTCAAAGTAGCTCTTGAGCTGATCTATAGCGATACGCTCCTGCTTCATGGAATCTCTCTCACGGATTGTAACACAATGATCATTCTCTGAATCGAAATCATAGGTTACGCAGTAAGGAGTACCGATCTCATCCTGTCTTCTGTATCTCTTACCGATGTTTCCTCTGTCATCATACTCGACATTCCAGTACTTGGCGAGCTCATCGTGGACAGCCTGTGCCGGCTCGGCAAGCTTCTTGGAAAGTGGAAGGATACCGATCTTTACAGGTGCAAGTGCCGGATGGAAATGAAGAACTGTTCTCTCATCACCGCCCTCAAGCTCCTCTACATCATATGCAGCGCAGAGGAATGCAAGTGTTACACGATCTGCACCAAGTGAAGGCTCTACAACGTATGGAATGTAGTGCTCATTTGTCTCATCATCAAAATATGTGAGATCCTGACCTGAAACCTCCTGATGACGTCCAAGGTCATAATCTGTTCTGTCAGCAATACCCCAAAGCTCGCCCCATCCGAATGGGAAAAGGAACTCAAGGTCTGTTGTTGCCTTTGAGTAGAAGCTGAGTTCCTCCTTCTCATGGTCTCTTGCACGAAGCATATCCTGAGGCATACCAAGACTTACAAGCCAGTCCTGGCAGAACTGCTTCCAGTACGCGAACCACTCAAGGTCTGTGTCAGGCTTACAGAAGAACTCAAGCTCCATCTGCTC
>DGVW01000034.1 GCA_002396005.1 Oribacterium sp. UBA4274 | reverse complement strand
ATGCATTGCCTCATTTTCTCGGAACCTCCGGAAGTGATTATGAGTATGAATGTTTGAAACTTTTTATGCTGGGAGCCATCAGCAGGATATTTAAACCTGGATGTAAGTTTGAATATATGCTTTGCTTGGTTGGTGGTCAGGGAGCCGGTAAATCAACATTCATCCGATTCCTTTGCCTTGATGATCGATGGTTTACGGATGACATCAAGCGTCTTGATGATGAAAAAGTTTTTGAACACCTGGCAGGACACTGGATCTGTGAACTCGCTGAAATGCTTGCGGTGCTGAACACCAGATACAATGAAGCCACGAAAGGCTTCCTAAGTAGACAGATCGATAGTTATCGTAAACCTTATGGAACCAGAGCGGATGATATCCCAAGGCAGAGTGTATTTGCAGGAACTTCCAATGTAGTGAACTTTCTTCCTTTGGATCGAAGTGGTAACAGAAGATTTCTACCCATCATGTGTGATGCGTCCAAAGCGGAAGTACATATATTGGATGACGAAGCTGCTTCCAGAGCTTACATAGAGCAGATGTGGGCTGAGATGATGGTAATGTATGGGGATGGGAAGATCCGGTTGAAGCTTCCCCGTGAGATAGAAAAGAATCTGATTGAATATCAGAGACCTTTTATGCAGGAGGATACCTGGACGGGACTCATTCAGGAATGTCTTGATCACACTTCATGTGATGTGGTCTGTATACAGCAGATATATAACGAAGCTCTGAAGGAGATGGGAAAGCCCCGTAACAGTGAATCAAGAGAGATTGGCCTCATAATGAATGGCACGATATCCGGATGGACACAGTATCCGAATCCGAGAAATATACCAGGTTACGGAAAACAGCGCGGATGGATGAGGCTGGAAACAAACTCCGGAAACAGTGATGAAACATTTGTATCTGTGGAAGGGACGCAGATGGAAATCCCCTTTGAAAGCCAGTAAATCGGGGCTTTCCGAGAAATCAAGCAATAATAATTACGAGTAAAAATAAGTTTAAATAGTCTGTTGCCGGACTTTGTTTCCGGTAACATGGAATTATAGGAGGATAATCATAATTGAGCGTTATACAAGATGTAGATAATATGAATCCTAATAATGATATTGTTTCATTACCTGATGTTAAGAAAACAAGTAGACCTAGTCCAAAGAAGATGCTTACAAGAAAAGAAGCGGCGGAGTACCTGGGAGTAAGTGTTACAACATTAGATTCTGCAAGGAATGCGGGGAAGATCTCATATGTTCAGTATGTTAAGAATGGAAGCGTATTTTTTACGGAAACTGTTCTCCAGGAATATGTCGCACGGTGTACTCATAGGGCTGTTCCTCAGAAAGAAAATATGATGACATACCGGAAGCGCAGGGCTTAATTGCCCTGCGTTTTGACAACGTTGAGATGCTGATGTGGTTTTGTTAAAAATATCTTATCAGCGCTGAGAATAAAACTATGGGAGGTGCCGAGATGGCAAAAAGAAAAACAATTCCGAAATACGGAAAGGTCATAATGAACGGCATAGAGTATTTCAGAACCAGAATCTTGGATGCTGATGGGGCCGCATCGCACTTTATGGCAGAACCCGTGAAGAACTCTATGATAAGGTTGAAGAGGCTAAAAAAGAGATTGAAGAATGCACATTTAGGCGTGAGAAGCCTACAGTTAAAGAGTATTGTGAGAAGTGGCTGCTTATGCAGTCGGCTCATATACGGGAAACCACCTTGGGGGATTATAAATCAAAGGTGAAGAACTATATCATTAAGCCTCTTGGCCATATGTATATGGTTGATGTGACAGCAGATAATGTTAGGCTGGCGATCCTTCCGGCTTCCAAGAAGTCAGAATCGGTATATCGATCTGTGAATATGTTGCTGAAGTGCATATTCAATTCGGCGGAAGATAGTCATATCATAGATGAGAATCCGACAAAGAAATTATCCGCAAAGGGTGGAACACCACAGAAAGTAAAAGAAGCTCTCACTGATGAACAGGTGGAACAGCTACTGGATGCGATCAGGGGTCTTCCGCCGTATGTATTTGTTATGATAGGGCTCTATGCAGGACTCAGAAGAGAAGAAATACTTGCTCTTAAGTGGGACTGTGTCCACCTTGATCAGGAAGCTCCGTATATTTCTGTGAGACGTGCCTGGCATGCGGACCACAACAGACCGGTCATAGAGACGAAGTTAAAGACAAAAGCCGCAAGGCGGGATGTTCCGATCCCGAAACGTCTTGTGGAGTGCCTTAAAGAAGCAAAGGCTGATTCCAAGTCAGAATATGTTGTGGCGAACAGTAAAGGAGAACCACTTTCTTACACACAGTTTAGAAGAGTATGGCAGTACATAGTTACCCGTTCAACCAAGGAGCGTGTATATGTGAGATATGTTAACGGTCAGAAAGTAGAACACACTGTTAAACCTGTGCTTGGCGAGACAGCGGCTCATAATAGTAGAGTGGTCTATAGTATGGATTTTCAGGTAACACCGCATCAGCTCCGCCATACATATATAACCAATCTGATACATGCTCAGGTGGATCCTAAAACGGTACAGTATCTGGCAGGCCATGAAAACAGTAAGGTTACAATGGATATATATGCCAAGGTAAAGTATAATAAACCTAAAGAATTGGCAGCTGTAGTAAATGGTGCATTTGGTTAATTCCATGGCTGACAGTGAACACTCAATC
>DGVW01000045.1 GCA_002396005.1 Oribacterium sp. UBA4274 | reverse complement strand
ATGCGAATGCCTCTGGCATCATATCCGGTCTCCACGGTCTTCTCACGGTCAACGACCACAACTTTATGTATCTTTTTCCCGATAATCATCTCAAGAAGAGGTTTTACATGTTTTGGTTCCTTCATGACCGCCTGAAACATGTAATTATCGGTGATAGTCAACTGATCAAAAGGTTTCTTTTTTCTATTACTCATTAACATTGCATTCCTTTGCTGTTAGTTTTTATTATATCATCATGATTAGTAATATTTGGATTTTTCTCCCTGAATAGGGATAAAAGA
The DNA here is from genome assembly GCA_002396005.1 of Oribacterium sp. UBA4274. GTDB lineage: Bacteria > Bacillota > Clostridia > Lachnospirales > Lachnospiraceae > Oribacterium. Next base: position 29,129 of record DGVW01000045.1, on the reverse strand, counting down.
TTATATCAGTACTGAAAACTATCTGCTTATAGAGATTTTTTATTGCAGATGGTTGTTATAATATTTTAATTGTTTACGATTGTCAACGTGATAATACCAAAATGCACTAAAGCCGGTGATCCATCGAGAATCACCGGCTCCATTTTTGTTTAGTTGTTTTTTTAAATATTCCGTGTATTTTTAGCTGCATAGCTTTGCGCAGTAACTTTCATGCTAACAAACCATCATAATGCTGCTTACGAAGCTGTATCGTCTTTTTTCTTTTTCTTTACAGGCACGAACAGTGCAAAGCCGAGAATCAGGAAAGCGCATATCGCAAATGCAAGTGGCAGCCAGTCAGGTATGGCCCTGCCCTGATCACCTATGTCAGTTTGAGCTGCATCATCAGAAACAGTATCCGCGATAAAGTTTCTCGCCTTGTACTCCTCTTCAGTGATGGTTTCTGTGTGCTCACCCCTAACCAGCATACGGTGCGTGTTCACTCCGTAAGGCGTGCAGGTGATGAGTGTGCAGTAGTCCTTGCCCTCCACGATATCGATGAGATCCGCTTCCTCAGGAAGCACCACCTTTATATCATCGACGGTATAGATGAGAACCTTGTCCAGTATGTGCAGTGCAAATGTATCTCCCACCAAAACTTCATCAAGTCTTGTGAAAAGTTTGGCAGAAGGAAGTCCTCTGTGACCTGACAGAACTGCATGAGTGCTTTCTCCACCTACCGGAAGTGATGTACCCGGGATGTGTCCGACACCAATCTGAAGAACTGCTTCATCTGTTGTGTGATAGATTGGAAGTTCTACATCGATCTTTGGAATGGTGATGTAGCCCATAATTCCTGTGCCTGTAGCATCAAGAGTAGACATATACTCTTCCATCTCTTCATCACTAAGCTTGTAGCGATCAGGCTTTGACAGAAGGGCTTCATTATACTTTACTGCTTTATCCCACATTTCCTTAACGCGAGCCTCGTTATGTGCCTGAATCTGCTTGGTATAGCCGGCGATGATTCTTGACTGATGGATGGCATTCCACCGTTCACTTATGGTCGGGTAAAGAAGCAGTCCTATACCGGCCAGCATGACAAGGATTATTACTACCGTAAATATGTTAGATGTTAGTGAGGATTTCTTTTTTGCCATAATATTTTCCTTGATGATGTATTTAAAAGAAGGCGAAGGACATGTCCCCCGCCTTCAATATATCATTCGTCAAAAGTTAAGTTACGATAACTTACTCAGCATCCTTTTTTCTCTTGATGAAGATTGCAACACCACCACCAATTACGAGGATACCACCGATTACATAAAGGATTGTTGTACCCATGCCACCGGTTGAAGGAAGAACTGCACCAGGCATGTTGACGATCTCAGTTGAAACGATACCGCTTGTTGCGTTACCGGCAAGTGCTGCACCATCGTTGAGCTTTACTGAAAGAGCTGTTAATGCATCCTCAGCTTGCTCGTTCCAATTCTGGTTATTGGCTGTTGTAGCTTCGATAGCAATTTTAACACGCTTTGTAAGCTTGTTGTAACCTGTAGGAGCAGCTGTCTCTTCGAGATAGTAAGTTCCCTCATCAAGACCGGCAATCTTTACAAGACCGTCAGTTCCTGAAACAAGTTCTGTAACCTTTGTAGCATCTGTTGTCCACTCAACGAACTTACCGTCTGTAACAACAGCACCTTTGCCACCATTATCTGCATCATAAAGCTTGAACTTGGCACCTGAAAGAACCTTCTTATAAACAGTCTCTGCTGTACCGTTGCTATCAAGGTCATAGCTTGCTTCTGCGTAAGCAGTTTTATCTGTATCGTTTAACTTAGTATAGTCTTCAGCTGAAATGTATGTAATCTTTGTATTATCTAGCTCATAAGTGAAAACGATGTTCTTGTCATCAGGAGTCTCACCTGTGCTGCCTTCACCGCCCTTGTTCGGGTTGTTTGAGTATACAAGGTGGAAGGTGTTATCATTACCGTTAAGACCGATAACAGCGTTTGAATTCAGACTTGCTTCGTATCTTACGACGAAAACAGAATCCTTTGTAGCTGATGGATAAGCTTTCTTAAGGTCGTTGAATGAAACCTTAAGGTTGTGATCATCTTTTGTTATAGTGGCCGCTGAAGTAATGTCATCTTCCTTTACAGCATCTTTAGAAGCCTTGACGTAAACCTTTATTTTATCTTCAGACTGATTAAGGGTAAGTCCGGCAGACATAGTATCTACGAACTCATACTTATAAGTCTCATACTTATCATAATTTGAAGGAAGTGTACCAACAAGCTCATAAGGGATAGCTTCTCCGATGCTGTAATCAGCAACATCGTTATATTGAACTCCTACAGCGAATCCGCTGATTCTTGCATCCTCATCCTCAGCTTTTTCAGTATTTAAAGAGTTGTTCTCCTTTACCTTCTTCAGAGATGAAGGAGCGTCAAGCTTGGTTGTTGCCTCAGCATCACCAACTACTCTTAAGAGGAACTGTGTATAAGCTGCATTATCACCGGTCTGTGTTGAGTCCTTATCCTTTACCAGATAGTAACCTGCAGGAAGAGAAACTGTAGTATCTTTGCCTGCATCAACGTCAACTGACATTGTAGGATTGCTAAGTGATGAATTGATATCATCTGCAAACTTTTCAGCATCAGCCACAGTTGAGATCTCATTTGCAGCGGCTGTAGCTTCATGATCTTTGGCATAACCTGAATTTGAATTAACTCCATCACCCCACTCGATATCGGAAAGAGTCTTTACACCATTTTCTTCACTTAATGTTCCTTTGAATATCTGATAGATTTCAAAAGTGTGTGTTGTGCTGCCTGAGTTGGTAATCTTAAGATCAAAATTACTAGTAGAATTATTAGCAGATTTAGTTGTGTCAGCAGCGTAAGCAATTATTCCTGTTGCTGCGACATTGCAAAATGTCATGCCTGCAGCGAGTGCTAAAGCAATAAATTTGTTTTTTCTCATTATTCTATACTCCTCATTATATATTCAGTTTTTTTGTCCCTTACGAGTGTTTATATTACTCACAACGGGTTATAAAAAAACTTAAAAACAAAATAATTTTTGAAAAGTTAATTCGGATATTAAAAGTTTGCGGAGCCCGCAAACTTTTAATGAATTAAATCATAAATCTATCCTTTTTCTCATGATAATTAAGATGAAGCCACCGATGGTTATCATAAGTGAACCAACCATGTAGATGATATTTACTCCCATGTTTCCAGTATCCGGAAGTGCGAAAGCAGAATACTTTTTATTGGTAATAGTTATAGTTGAACCTGTGTGGTAAATGTTGTTGTCAGGATCATCATACACTTTATCGCTGGGGTCATTATCCTTTGAAAGTGTAATTGTAAAATAATATCTATTGTTTTGGTTTAATGTGTAGCCATCAGGACATTCACTTTCTACCAAACAATACTTTGTATCATCTAGCAATGTTACTCCCGTATCGTTAGTATTTATGGCTATTTGGGCAGTTCCATTTATGCCATTGATAGTTTGTGTGGTGAATGTAATAGTTTCACCTTTAGTTTCACCTTTAGTGGCTATGACCGGAGTAAGTTTTGGATTACCGTGACTATCCAGAATATCATCGCCATTTGCATCCACTTCAACCTGATATAGTTCGAATTTAGCGTCATTTAGTAGTTCACCGGTGTCTTCATCAACCTTTTTCAAATTCAGCCATGCAAGACCCAAAGAACCTGATGTTGTAGAGGTGAAGGTCACCCATCTTGTTACGGAATCAGTATACCCTTCGAGATTAACTGTATTCTTGATCTGTACGTTTTTAGTCTTGAAAACAGGCATACAATCATAATCAATTACTACCGTGGTCTTATCAGGTATGTTTGTAAATATAATTGTATGGTTCTCCTCATCCAATGATGCAGAGATGGAATTATCGCACGGTCCCTTTGAATCTTCTGTACTGATAACAATAGAGTTCTTATCAGGAACCAGATTTTCATAAGTATCCGTAAGTGTCATCATAGCACCACCTAGCAAATCATCCATGTTAGGGTTAACTGTGATTGTATAGTGGGCCATATTATTATCTTTTTCCTGATATCTCTTACTAACAGGGTTATAGGTGTGTTTTGTTTCAACAGTTGCTGTAGCATCACCCCATTTTGCAGTATTTTTAAAGGAGTAATATCCAGGTTCTTCAGTGTTATAGAGTGCCAAATTATTGGCATCACTTTTTTTGCATACAAGGAAGTAAGTGATCCTATACTCTGAATAGTAATTGCCATTATTTTTTGGCAAAGATGTTGCTGTCAGTTTGATTTTGTTTGATGACAAACTGTCAATATTGACTTTGTCTTGAGAGTCAATTACTTGATAATTTTCACCTACATATGATATGCGTCCGTTATAACCATTCACATAACCATTATTTTCAATATACGGGCATAAGCTTAAGTTAGGATCAAACTGATCATAAATAGTTAATGGACCATTTTTGAAGTCATCATCACTTACATTTGTCAGGCTAAGTATATATGTGATAAGAATATACTTCTCTTTGTTTATTTTGACGGAGCCAAGCCGAGAGTCCTTTTTTAACTCCTTAGTAGGCGGATATGGCGGACAGATCTGATCGCTTACTTCGGCTTTATAATCACTAGTTTTAATTGTAGCTCTGTTAGTATGTCTGTTAATGTCTCCTTCCTGAGGCTGGTTTAATTCAATGGCTCTTTTCATCCAATCTGCGTTGTTCTTGGTTTTGTAACGTATGATGATATAACGTTCAGCACCAGAAGTGATGTTTTTTTGGAAATCAAACTGCACATAATGCTTGCCTTCATTCGAAGTGCTAGTCGTAACAGAACATAAGTTACTTATATCTTTGCCGGAACTATCTGTAATACTGATAACCTTGTCAAAAGAATCACTGTAAAACTCATTGTTAAACTGTCCGTATGGCAATGTATCCTTTATGTAGAATGTAGAGTAGCTTATGTTGGCAGGAACCTTTACTTTAATTTCCCATGTTATGTCTTCTGATGAGGCTTCAAGAGCTTTTTTTGTATGAGCTGTGTCACCAACCTTGTATTCTTTTTTAGAAGTGTCTCCATTACTTATTTCGGCAGTATTGACCACCTTAAAATCTGGATCGCATAAATCATCAATGGCTACCTTTGTTTTGTATGTTATTTTGTAATAATAGTTTTTATACTTATCGGGGATTGATAACTTCCAGCCGATAAAGGATTCTTTACTATTATGAGACTTATTCAGTTCACTACTGTTCCAAGCTATCGTCCTTTCTTCGACAGTATTGTCGTTTAAATCATTTACTCTGATATTCAGACCATCACCATAGTATGACATATATGCCTGAGAATTTTCGGCAATAGTATCTTTGACAAAACTAAGATTCTGAGCATGGTTTTTATTGATTTCGATGGTCCAAGGAATGATTTTATAGCGATGACCATCCTCTTCTATGATCTTGGGGGTGCCATCTACAGATTTGTCAACATTATCATAAAAATGGATATTTTTTGACGCTGTTTTACCGTCAGGGTTGTCTCTTGTTGTGACTTTAACTGTATTGTTGTTTTGGTTGTAATTTATATCTTTATTTGAACCCAAAACAAATGGCTCGGTGTGATAAGTTATGGTAACCTTCTCATCATCCTTCATCTTACCTATAGTCAAAGAGAATGATTTATCGTCACTGGTCAAGTTGAGTTCTGACAAGTCTTTTTCAGAGCTCTTGCCATCTACTTTACTTTCAACTTTTATACTGCTGCTGTCCAATTTAAGAAAATCACCGGTTAAAACATCATTGACATTCACATCATAAGATATACCTACTGATTTAATAGTGATGGTATAGTTGATCCATTTATTACTGGGATCATACTCACCTTTTTTTGTTACTTTTATATCTGTATCCAGCACAACGGTTCTTTCTGTGCTATCCGAAAATTTGATAGTTTTTGAATTGCCGGAAAAATTGAACTGTGCATTTATAGTTGCTTTAAAACTTACATTAGGTGATGAATTGATAGTAACAAAATCATTTTCATCTTCAGTCCAATTAAAGTAAATCACATTATCTACAATTTTGTATTTATTACCGACTATAGTTTTGCCTCCGGCTACACTCATAGTGAATGCATGGTCTTCCTTGGTGTCATCAACAGCGAGTCCATCAGGCAGCGGATATGACATCCATACGTCATGATCAATAGTTTCAAACTGATGTTTATTTGTTTCACTAAAGGTGACATCAAAGGTATAAGTTTTTGTTTTTGAATTGATAACCCATGTGTCTCCATCAGACAACTTGACAGGATTTCCGTCTATTGAGAGGTTGATATCACTTACATAAGAAGATATATCAATGGATTTAGTCGGCTTGACTGATGCCTTTGTATTAGCTAGTGCCATGATACTAAAAGAGTCTGTTACTAGTTCAACATTGTTAACCATTCCCTTTGAGTTTTCATTGATTACAGTGTCTTCCATAGAAGTGAGATCTTCGATATCTGAAAGGTCGTTGTTCTTGACATGGAAAACCTTAAGCTCTGAATCATCCTCCTTTTCAATTGGATGATTGAAGGTCATCTTGACTGAAACAAGTCCGTCAGGCTCTATCTTGTTGCCCTCTTCATCCAGGAAGAAAACATCGTAAACGAGCATGTCAGAAACCTTGAGTTCCTCTTCTTTCAGTTTCTCGTTGAAAGCGTCCTCAACATCTGCGCTAGTTGCTTCATCAAGTGACTCTGCGTGAAGTGTTACATCACCCTCAAAGGTTGATGCGCCGTAGGTTGCTGTAACGATGACTTTCCTGTCATCGGAGATTGCGTACTTCCGTACTTCCTTATATACGTTGATGCTGCCGGCTGTGCCGCCGAGGTCGATGGTGAGGCAGTCATCATCAGTTTTATTCTCAACGAGGGCCTTGAAGAAAAGTACACCCTCGATTGCCTTTCCGGATTTTACAAAGGACTTGTCAAATGTGATTGTGATCTCATCCTTCTCAACCTTGTAGGTTCCAACAGAGTCATCACCGGACTGAATACTGCCTGTTGACTTGTATATAGAAGAAAGTCCATCAGGTAATGTATAGACTGCCTTGTTTGTCGTGTCATCAAACATCACATCCTCAGGGATTGAGAAGTTAAGCGTGAGACCGATCTTGCTGCCGGTATCGAAGTTCTCTGACTCGATCCACTCATCGTGATACTTCTTTACAGCAGAGGAAACTGTCAGGTATTCAGTTAGATCAATCTGATCTTCTGATGATTCTGCATCAGAATTGACATCCTCGGAAGCTTCAGCAACCTTAGATTCCTCGCCAGACTCTTCTGCATCAGATATATTCTTTGCCGATTCGGATGATTCAGCTTCGTCAGAAAACTTTCGAACTTCTGTTGTTTCAGACTCAGCATTTGCTTCATCAGCGTTTTCATCTTTTAAAATCTCACTTGATGATGCAACCTTGGCAGCGCCCTCGATGATCTTCTCAACTTTTGCTGTCAGGTCTTCTCCGGTCTTTTTGAGCTCGCTGTCAGAAGCAATCTTATCTTTCTTTAGTTCGCTCTCGGTGGCAACATCTGATATCTCATCGAGAATTCTGTCAACATTGTCATGGTGCCATGCAAAAACGAGACTGCTCAGTGAATCCCGGGTACTCTCGATAGCCTTTTCTATCTGCTCATCGATGATGTGGTCTGCTTCTCCGAGCTTTCTTGCGAGATCGCTTGAAGTCGCAATGGCATTGCCATCCTCGTCCTCATCAAAGTCAAAAATCGGGGAGCTCTTGACGCCATTCCTGATCAGAGCTCTGCGGGCTTCATCTCTGCTGATATCACCGGATTCATACTGCTCCATGATCCTGTTTATAGTCTCATCTTTTTTACCGGCAAAGCTGATGGAAGCATTGCCAAAGACAGTTGTAAGCAGAACAACACAGGACATGGAAAGACATGTCAGTTGCTTCATAAGTCTGTTGTTTGCGCGGATTTCCTTTCTGCGCGCTCTTGAACGACCTCTGACTGTTGTTCTGTCGCTTTTTATATAATCCCTCATACTCTCTCACTCACTATATAAAATGGTGTAATATCAACTTGGGTAGATATTACTGCTGATATGCATGCATATCATGAACAAATCAAATATATAAATGGCCAATCGACAGTTTAGCTCTTGTCGGTACCATGATTTCGCTTGTAGTAGATGATTCCCCAGGCAAAAAGTATAGCCAATGCCAATGTAGCGATACCGCGATATAGATTCATGCGGCTTTCGTCACCGGTATGTGGTGCCCTCTTGGCACCCAGCACGATCTTCTCTTCCGGGCCTGAAACATCAGGAACTTCTCTGTCACGATCCTCACCGAGAACGGTTCCGTCAGGTAAGGTTTCCGTGGTAACGCCCGGGTTAGATGGACTATTACCACCACCGCCTGAGTTACCTCCTCCGGAGTTTCCGCCTCCGCCCGGTGGAGTGCTGCCGCCATTTGTTTTGCCCTCGACCTTGGCTTCTATTGTTACAAATGAGTTGTCATCATAGTCAGGAACCGACACAAAGCTTGGGGATGCATCGTAGGTGTCGTTATACTGATAGCAAATGATATATACTCCATCCTGAAGGCTCTCGAAGATTACTGAACCCTGTGCATCGGATGGTACCGTTGAAATCGGAGTGAAGCCCTTTTCTGTAATGACGTTCCGGAGTTCAACAGCCTTGTTGGAGATATCGATAGCCTTCTGTTCTTCTGTGATGAATGCTGTATCGATATATTCATCAAAATCATCTGTGATGGAATAGGTATAGGTTGAGTTGTCAAACCTTGCAACCTCATAGATAGAAAGATTCCAATTCTCGATAGGTTTCTTATCAGAATTCTGGATATTAATGACTTTGACAGAATTGTTGTCGGCTGCACTTGCTGTCATAACTGTAAATACTGTCATCATAGAGACCAATGACCCAAACATCAGTCTGTTAATACTACTCTTACTCATAGACTCTACACTCTCAATCTTTGATAAAACAATATTGTCTTACCCCTTTTCCTCATAAAGGGGTAACGCAATAGAAAAAAATAGCAGCTAAAGCTTCGTTACACAAAGATCATGCAATGCCAAAAACATTAAAAACTTTTGGTAATTTGCGAATTGCATGATATCTCTAGTATACTTATAAAAAGCCTTAAAATCATCTGAAATCTTGTAAAAAATTAAAAAATATATTGCGATATCAAAAATATTAATTAACTAATAAAATTTAATAAAGTATATATAAACAAAACTTATCGCGCTATAAATTCAATTTTATATTTATCATAAATTAAATTTTTTTAACTGTATTTCGTGTGGTAACACACTGCCAAGCTAAAGTATATATTAATAGGAAAAAACAGGTTTGGAATGGTAAAAATTCATAAAATTTTGAATAAATTTTGTATATATGTTTTGAACAATCCTACCTACTACGGTATCTGCTCGGATCTCCGGACCATCTTCAGGAGACGTATGACGTAGAAGTGTATCTGGAGCCCGGGGAAGCGATTGCGCTGGATGCAGGGTACATGCTCAGCAGGGTCATGGATATCGCGCTCCTGCATAAGGACGGCGAATGTGAGGTCGTAAGACACTTCGGGTATGAGGATTTCAAAAACAGGCTGTCGTGATACATTTCCGCTACATAGACCGTTATTTTGTTATGAGTTGTCATAAGTAAATCCTCGGAGGCTCTGACGACTTGTAACATTATTACGGTATGTTAGGAGTTTGAAGCAGGTGAGGATGTGAGATCCTCCGGAGAGCCGGCCGTGAAGGCGATGAGGTGCTCATATCAGATTTCGATTTCGAAGCCATAAGAAAAGATCGTCTGTCCTGGGGACTTTTCCGGGACAGACGACCTGAGTGTTATGGTGAGATTACAAATTGATGGCTTCAGGAAAACGATATTCTGCAAAATAAGCCGACTCCTTAGATGTATCTGGGTTATCTGGGGAGTTGGATCATATGGTTATCTTTATAAGTCCTGATACACCACTCTGCCGCCACACAAGGTGGTCTTCACTCTTCCGTAAAGCTCCATGCCTATAAATGGAGAGTTTGTGGCTTTGGATCTGAAGGTTTCGGGAACTGTCCACTTCTCCTCCGGGTCAAATATCACGATATCAGCTTCAGCGCCTGCTGACAGGGTGCCGGCATCCAGTTTGTAAAGTCCGGCAGGATTAACTGTGAGAGCCTTTATGACTGTATCTATCGGTACCTGACCTGTGCGGACAACACTTGTAATTACAAGCCCGAGAGCAGTTTCCAGTCCTATCATGCCGCTCGGTGCCTGAGATACAGGCTTCGACTTTTCTTCACTGCTGTGTGGCGCATGGTCTGTGGCTATCATGTCGATGGTTCCGTCAGCGAGGCCTTTTATGAGTGACTGGCGATCGGCTTCTGTGCGGAGCGGCGGATTGACTCTTGCGAGGGAACCCTTGGAAAGTACCAGCTCTTCAGTTGCCGCGAGATGCTGAGGTGTGACCTCGCCGTAAACATTTATACCCATCTGCTTGGCAAAGCGCAATGTTTCAACAGTTACTCCGCTGGAGATATGCTGTATATCAAGTTTGGCTCCGATTTTGCTGTTGAGCATAACATCTCTTGCTGCGAGCACATATTCCGCTGTATCAGGAGCTCCACCGAGCCCCAGCTTATCAGATACAGCACCCTTGTTTACTCCTGCACTGAACATGAGAGCCGGATCCTCCTCGTGGAGCGAGATGGGAACGTCCAGTTCCCTGCATTTGGCTAATGCTTTTACCAGAAGTTTCTCATCTGCAATAGGTACGCCATCATCTGTAAATCCTACTGCGCCTGCAGCTAGTAGTGCCTCCATATCGGTAAGCTCTTTTCCGCCCATTCCCATAGTGACATTGGCGGTCTGAAGTACATGTATCGGGAGCTCTTTTTCTCTTGCAACAAGTTCTGTTAATGTGTCAACAGAATCAACAGGCGGCTTTGTATTGGCCATACATATAACTGTGGTGTACCCTCCGGCAGCAGCCGCTGCAGCACCGGTAGTTATATCTTCTTTGTAGGTGAGACCCGGGTCACGGAAATGAACGTGTACATCGATAAATCCCGGAGCTACTATGCAGCCGTTGGCATCGATGACTGTTTCGTAAGAAGCATTTGCCTCAAAATCACCTATGGCACTAATCTTTCCTGAGTCATCGATCAGGATGTCCGCTATCTTGTCTACGAGGTTTGCAGGGTCAATGATTCTGCCGCCTTTTATAAGTTTCATAATGTCCTCCCGGGAATGTATAAGTGAATACTGCCGGCATGTAATAGATATGCCAGTGTAGATAGAACTTCTTAACTGATTATAAAACATCACATAACGGTACGCAATTAACTGTGGGTTTTGGAAATTTGGACAACAAAAAAGAGGTAAGCCATTGGATTGGTCACTTACCTCTATATTGCTGTAGGTATCATCGGTCCCGACCTCCTACATTTCGTAGAATTTTGATTAAATTTAGTATAGGTTATTGCAAGGCTTTTTGCAATGATTTTGTAAGATTTACGTCATAAAAAATATATATGATGGTTCAATAAAAATTTATGTAAGCCTTTTCGCTGCATCATACTTTCAATATTGTCCTCCCATCGTTGGACTGGCTGTGGAATATTTATAGTCATTAAACAAAAACAGCAGTGTCACCGTATGATGACACTGCGTATATAATACAATATTTTTCAGGTACTTTTAAGTGTTGTATGATTCTGATCAGATGAGTTTATTGAGCTTCTCTTCCAGAGCTTCCTTAGGCTGTGCGCCTACTGCGTTGTCTACTACCTTGCCGTCCTTAAGGAAGAAAAATGCAGGGATGCTGCGAACGCCAAACTTTGTAGCAAGATCCATCTCCTCATCAGAATTTACTTTGCCGATCTTGATCTTGCCTTCGTACTGCTCTGCAAGAGCCTCTACAACCGGGCTCATCATCTTACAAGGGCCGCACCAATCTGCATAAAAATCGATCATAACAGGCTCCTTGCTCTCCATAACTTCCTTATCAAAATTGTCCTTTGTGAACTTGTATTCCATGACGCTTACCTCCGTGAATTTTTAATAGTTATCTGTTTGTTGAACTCTAGTATCATTAAATCAAGTAAAGCAGAAGGTGCTATAAACAGGTCTGTAAAAGGAATTTAGCAATTAAATTGTGCGCTATCTGCTTTCATGGTTTCAGTATACACGAAATAGAAAAATAATCAAGTGCTGATTTGAAATTATTTTGCGCACAATCTAAAATGCGGTGGTTTCGGGATGCATTAAATGTAACAGATGGATTTTACGCCGCATAAAAGTATAGGGGGTTAGATTTCCAAATCAGACAGGGAGTCCTGCACTTTAGTGCTGTGGGTTTCTGCCATGTAGCTTGCGTATGGCATCAGAAGGAATTCTGTAGTGCTGTAGAGATCATTGGCAGATGTATCAACGACATAGGCATTACCATCGATATATACGATATTGTAAGTATGTGTTCCGGTGGAGTTATGGGCGCATTCTGCGCTTACATCGAGACCACAGTTTCTGCCTATGATATAAAAACTTGCGGTATACCCCCGGCAGTTGGTCACGCCGGTTTTGAAACCTGATACTGCACTTGGGGGCTGCTGACACTGGCGCTTGAAAGTAAAGGAATTACAGATATAGTCATTGATAAATGCGGCCTTTTGAGTGTCACTCATGACCGATGTTGCGGCTTTGACATAATTTATATGATACAGAAGCAGACTGAGGTCCTGAGCACGCTCGGCGTAGTAGTTATCGTCAAAGTGCTCGGTGCTTCCGAGACGTAATACGAAGGAGGTGTCTGTTACATCCTTCACAGTCTGTTTTTTGACATTAATAAGGGATGTCATGGTTATGAAATCGTTGGTGCTTCGACTGAAGGTGCCGATGGTGCGCGGATCCTCTTCAAGGTCCAGTCCCAGTTCTTTGCGCAGCATCTCTACGCCCATGGACTGAACATTACTGTCAGTTTCACAGGCATACAAAGCTTCTATATCTGCCTCTGTAAATGCAAAAGAACAGATACAGTCAATCAGCCATATTGCCAAAACGATAGACAACAATATTTTCTTTTTCATATCCCGCACCCTGAAATAGACGTAAATGCATATGGGTAGCAAATGATTAAATGTGCATTACATCTACATCCCTATAATTAATCATACGGCATTTATACAAAATGAATAATAAGATGCGTACAAATGGCGATTTATTGTATAAATAACACTATTTATCTGACGTGGATTTGTTTATACTCATTGCTGAGGATAAAATGCTCTATAAAAAGTTGTGCAGTATGAAAATATAATTTGACTTTATTATGTTCATGTGCTAAATTTAACTAGTTCTCATTTATGAGACACAAGCTGGTATAGCACAGTCGGTAGTGCGTCGCATTGGTAGTGCGGAGGTCACCGGTCCGATTCCGGTTACCAGCTTTTTTTATTGCAATTTTGCATCGGAAACAAAAGGAGCCCCTTGCCTTCATCAGGCAAGGGGCTCTTTTTGTACATTGAGTTTTGTTAATATAAAATCACGCACTTGTTTTCTCTTCGATTGCATACTTATTAAGCATATGAATCAGTTCATCGGAGCAATCATCTATGTCAACCTGGAGTCTGTCTCCGACAAATACCATCATACCGACTATTGACCGGCCATCCACACCATAAGAACAGCCATTCTTGGTGACAGTCACATGACATCTGTTTGATTCGGTTGCTCTGACGAACTCCGTGACGGATTCTACATTTGGTAAACATATACTACGTTTCATAATTATCATCCCTTCCATTTGTGTATTTAAACATAATACCCTATTTGTATTTTCTCTTATTTTGTGAAATATTGCAATAAAAAGAAGAAATGAAATTAAAAAATGTAACCGTAAAAATGTTATCTGTTGAAATATTTCTCTTTGATGATATCAACCGGCATCTTCTCCCCGGTCCAGAGAGTAAATGCTGCAGCACCCTGATAAAGCAGCATGTACATACCGTTAAAAGCCTTGAGTCCGCACTGCTCTGCCATCTCCAGGAGTTTTGTTTTCTGAGGATTATAGATAACATCTGAAACTGCAAGAGGTTCGGTCTGACAAACTGCGCGGGTGGTGAGCCATGAAGGATCCTTGATGAGATTACCTTCTGTGTTTGGCGCCATACCGATGTTTGTTGCATTGATGAGGAGGACTGATTCCGATATCTCACGTTGAAGCCGTGTATCATCATAATCATATACAGAAACCTTGCAGCAGGTACGGGCATTCAGTTTTTTAACTACCTCAGCAGTGCGCTCCTTGAAACGGCTTGAAGAACGTTCAAAAACCGATATTTCACGCGCTCCGTCAAGGGCTAACTGTACCAGGATGGCTATCCCGGCACCGCCTGTACCCATGAGAGTCACTTTCTTGCCGATATAGTCTACACCCGCTTCACGAGCTGATTCTGTGAAGCCGATACCATCGGTAGTATGGCCGATGGCAGTACCGTCTGCTTCTATAACTACAGTGTTTACTGTACCGGCGATGTCTGCGGCAGGACTTAAGCTATCGCAGAGGTGAGCCGCCTCTGTTTTCAGTGGCATGGTCAGGTTGAAGCCACGAACTCCCATCTTCTTGAAGCTGTCAAGAACTCCTTTTAACTCCCCTTCTTTTACATCAAAGGCAAGATATCTGTAATCAAGATCAAGCTGTTTGAAAGCTTCGTTGTGCATGGCAGGTGATAAGCTGTGTGCTACCGGGCTGCCTAAAAGGCAGATCATACCTGTGTGTCCTGAGATTTCCATTTTGTTCCTCTACTTTCTGTTATATGATTTCTCCGTATAGGTGTATAAATATGGTTTTAGTGACCTCTCGGAGTCAGTTTCAGCATGTCCTTCTCGTATGTTCTGTCAGCATAAAGAAGTCGTGCAAATATAAAAAGAAGTACTATTCCGGCGCCCCAGATTGAGTGATATCCGGCGATACTACATCCAAGTGTTCCAACAAAGGCACCTGATACAAAAAGCAGAATCATGATGCCATGGAGTATACATTTACGCCACTTGGATTTATCGCCTGTTCTTAATGCTCTTATCAGGAAGGAACCGAACTGACGCAGGTGATTGGTGCAGAAGGTTGTGGCCATACCTATGCCCTCTGCCTGACGGAAGGTGTTGAACTGCATGGCACATATGAAGTTCAGGGCTATCTGACAGAGCTGATCCGGCCATTCCTTAGGCATAAGTCCTAACAAAATTACGGTAATGATTTCAATCTCGATAAGTAGTGTATCCCATCTCACAATTTTCAGTCTTTTGATCTCGTAAGCCAGTATCTCGGAGATGACGATGCCTCCAAAGTAGGCAGTAAAAGGCAGCAGATAGTAGGCGGCCTTTAGGTAGTCCCTTTCGCCGAGATGCATGGCGAACAGCACCATATTGGCGGTCTGGGCATTACAGAAAACGCCTCCTCTCAGATTGTAGGTATAGGCACCGTAGTAACCGCCAACAAATATAAGAGCATTAAATACCCATAGTTTTTCACATTCCAGATATACCGGTTTTTCCTTTTTGCTTTCCATTTTATGCCTCGTTATATGTAATTAAATCCAATTTAAAACTTCATCCAATAGAATACGTTATTTTTTTCAATAATAAAAGCCGGACGCTATGCCCGACTTTCATAGTTTATATTCCGGTTTATCCGTTAAGTCTCTGACGGACTATCTCGTATGCCAGTACACCGCATGCAACAGATGCATTGAGAGAATCAATATCTCCAAACATCGGAATAGATGCCACCATGTCGCACTTCTCCTTAACAAGCCTTGATACACCCTCTCCCTCGTTGCCGATAACGAGACCGATGGCTCCCTTCAGATTCAGGCGATACATAGTCTCACCGCCCATATCGGCGCAAACGAACCAGAGGCCCTCTTTTTTGAGATCTTCGATGGTCTGTCCGATATTTGTTACCTTGGCAACCCTTGTATGCTCCAAAGCACCGGCTGAAGTTTTGGCTACTGTTGAAGTGAGTCCTACTGCACGCCTCTCGCGAATGATAACGCCATGAGCACCTGCGAGGTTGGCGGTACGGATCATAGCGCCGAGGTTGTGTGGGTCCTCGATGCCATCAAGTATAAAGATAAAAGGACTCTCGTTTTTGCTTCTTGCATACTCCAGAATTTCCTCTACTGTGCTGTAGTGGAAGGCTGCAAGATAAGCGATAACACCCTGATGAGATCCCTGTCCGGCAATCTCATCAAGGCGATCTTTCTTTACAAACTCAGGCTTGATGCCGGCCTTTTTGGCCTCTCTCAGGATGGTTGAGATAGGTCCGTCATGAACACCATCCTGTAAAAATAAACGGTCTACTGCTTTACCTGCTCTGAATGCCTCGATAACAGGATTACGACCGATGACTGTAAATTCTTCGTCTCTCATATGAAGACCTTTCTGATGATAGATAATTCAAAAAATGGATGAATCCTCTTCGTCTTCATCCGTGATGTTACTTTCGATAGGATGTGACTCTTCGGAATACTTTACCTTTCCGTACTTGTCTTTCAAATCCTGCAGGTGGTTTATACCCATTGACTCAAATTCCAAAAGTCTCTCATACTGACCTGTTACATAGAGAAAACCGACAAGGGCTTCAAAACCGGTGGCACGACGATACTCCTGTATAGAGCTGTTCTTGCTGTGAGTCACAGACTTCTGGTTCCTTCCGCGTCTGTATATACTCATCTCCTCATCAGTGAGGTAGTTCCTGCCTATCATATAGCCCATGATCTCTGACTGGGCATGCGCACAGACAAATTCTGTTTTTGTACGGTTAATGTAGTTGACCGATCCCGGATAATGGGACACCACATACTCACGAACCGCAAGATCATAAACGCAGTCTCCGATATACGCAAGAATAAGCGGTGAAGTCGTGACCGGGTCCACCGCTTTAAGATTTAATTTTTCTTTATAGAGTTCAAAAATATTATCTGACATAAAAAGCTTAAGCTCTGCTCCATTTAACGCCTTCGCGTGTATCCTTCAGTACGATGCCCATCTCGAGAAGCTTGTCTCTTATCTCATCTGCCTTGGCAAAATCCTTGGCCTTACGTGCTGCCTGACGCTCCTCGATGAGCTTCTCTACCTCTGCGTCCAGATCGTCCTTTTCTACTACGGTTCTGATACCAAGTACGCCCATAAGTAACTCAAGCTTTCCGAGAGTGTAGTCTACCAGTGCCTTTGTGCTTTCTGCTGTGACAGAAACATTGGCAATCTTCACAAGCTCAAAGATAGCTGTGATAGCATCGGCAGTGTTGAGGTCATCATCCATCTTCTGGTTGAACATATCCTGCTGTGCATCAATGTTCTTCATAACTTCCTGTTCTTCCTTTGTGAGGGCCTCGCCTGTTGTCTGTGCGCTGAACTCACGGAGACGCTCTATGGCTGTCTGGATACGCTCGAGGGATGTCTTGGCGCTGTCCATAAGGTCTCTTGAGAAATTGAGCGGATTACGATAGTGAGCGCTCAACATGTAGAAACGGAGTACACGAGGATCATACTGAGAAGTGATATCGCGTACTGTAAAGAAGTTTCCGAGGGACTTGGACATCTTCTGGTTGTTGATATTGATAAATGCGTTATGCATCCAGTAGTTTGCAAATTTCTCACCGTGAGCCATCTCATACTGGGCGATCTCATTCTCATGATGAGGGAAGATAAGGTCCTCACCGCCTGCATGGATATCAAGCTGTCCGCCGCAGTATTTAGGCGCCATTACGCAGCACTCGGTATGCCAGCCCGGACGTCCCTCACACCATGGTGACTCCCAGTAAGGCTCTCCCATTTTCTTCGGCTTCCAGAGAACGAAATCTGTTGATGTTCTCTTGCCATCCTCGCCGGAAACCTTGAGGTCACGGAAACCGGACTGAAGCTCGTCGATGTTCTTGTGACTGAGCTCACCGTAATTCTTGAATGCAGTTGTATCAAAGTAAACAGTTCCGTCCTTGGCAACGTAGGCACTGTCCTTCTTGATAAGTGTATCGATGAGATCGATCATGCCCTGAATCTCTTCTGTTGCCTTAGGGTGAACAGCCTCTTCGATGTTGAGGTCAGACATATCCTTCTCAACTTCAGCGATATATCTCTTGGTGATGTCGGAACATTCAACACCCTCCTCATTGGCTTCCTTGATGATCTTATCGTCTACATCTGTATAGTTTGAAACATAAGTTACTTTATAGCCCTGATACTCCATGTATCTGCGGAATGTATCAAAAACAATCATTGGACGGGCATTACCGATATGGATGAAGTTATAGACGGTAGGACCGCAAACGTACATGCGGATCTTGCCGGGTTCAATCGGTTTGAACTCTTCCTTCATACGTGTCATAGTATTGAAAATCTTCATAATTTCTCCTTTGCCTCCGGAGGTCAAACAGTTAGTGATCTGATTCTATCAGTTTGAGTCTTGAAAAGCCGACATCTCCGTAGGCTATACGGAATTTATTTTAATCATTTAGTGGGAATGCGTCAATAATGTCAGGCCTTGTTATTTGGCATAATGTCAGGCCTTGTTATTTGGCCCATTGCCCTCTGTATAAATCTGAAATCGTCTGAATTGTAAAAAATGAGCCCGGCATCACTGCCGGACTCACGGATTAACTCATTATCTCTGATACTGATTGAAGAACTCTTCAAATGTCTTCCAGAGATCCTCTTCGCTGAAGGATCTGCCGTTATTGTCTCCCTGACCATTCTGACTATCTGATGAATCGTTGGAGTCATTATTGTTTCCACCGTTTCTTGAGAAAGGATCATTTTCCTGACTCTGGTTGTCTGATGACTTGTTTGTGTCAGAAGAATCTGCTGAACCGAGTACTACTGAAACCTTTACTTCATCATATTTATCACCGTTTGGTCTCTGTACTGTTACAGTAACAGTCTCACCTGCACGATACTTGGCAAGAAGAGTTGAAAGCTCGGTGAAGTTTGTTACACCCTGTCCATCGATGGCAGTGATTATATCCTTGTCATGGAGCTCGGAGTTTTCTGCATTGGAACCTTCGGTGTGCTTATAGATAAATACACCCTGAGGCATACCAAAGCTTGCCGCTGTCTGTGCATCGATGTTCTTGACCTGGATTCCGAGGTATCCTCTCTCTTCCTTAGGAACATCTGTACGTGTTGTCAATGTTGAAAGTGCGTCTATTACCTTCTTAGCCTTAGCAGAAGGAATTGAATATCCCATACCCTCGATAGAAGTGGATGAATACTTGGCGACATTTATACCGATTACCTCACCCTTCATATTGAGAAGTGCACCGCCGGAGTTACCCGGATTGATGGCTGCATCAGTCTGTAAAAGACCTGACTCGGTACCTGTGTTTGTTGATACATCTCTATTCTTGGCTGAGATGATACCGGTTGTAACTGACTGTCCGTAACCGAGAGCATTACCTATGGCAACTACCTGATCGCCTACCTCTACCGCATCGCTGTCTCCGAGCTCGGCGATGGAGATGGCTTCCATAGTCTTGGAAGGGATGTTCTCCAGCTTTATGGCAATGAGTGCAAGGTCTGCAGATGCGTCTGTTCCCTTGATCTCTGCATCGATGGTCTTTTCATCTATAAATGTTACTGACAGAGATTCAGAGGACTCTACTACATGGTTGTTGGTAAGGATGAGGAGCTCTGTGTCATTCTTGCCAATGATTACACCTGAGCCACTGGCCGGAACTTCTGTTTCATAATTCTGATAATTTCCGAAGATTGAAAATCCGTTCTGCTGATACTTGACCATGTTTGTGATGGCTACAACTGACGGCATCGCAGACTTGGCAACCTGAGATACACTGCTGACCTGATTTATGATCTGCTGATTCTGTATCTTTGCAGCATCTGTTTCTTTTGCTGCTTCAGTATCTTTGGGAGCTTCTTTTTCCGCCGGCTGTGTTTCTCTGATTGCTTCAGCTGACTGCTGATATGCTATGCCTGCGCGCTGAGCTGCTACATTGACACCGACCATGGACGCTCCTGCCACGACACCAAACAAAAGTGCTCCAAAGAAAATTCCTGCTACTCGTTTCATGATATATCCTCCGTAAAAAACATTTCGCATGATTCATACTTGCAATAATATTAGTTTCTTTCTGTGTTCAATTTGTGTCTAAGACAAGTTATTTTGAACTTATTTTATAGTCTTTTTAGAAATGAAAATGTTTTTCGATGCTATACTCTCAATGTGAAAAGTGGAGGTTAAATGTATTATTTTATAGTCAATCCCCGGGCATCAAATGGTCGCGGACGAGTGATCTGGGACAAGGTTTTGAGATATTTGAACAAAACTCATAATGCCGAGAATTTTGAGGCCTATATAACAGAAAAAAGTGGTGATGCACGAGATTTTGCTCATCAGTTATCCTATAGATGTAATGAAAAAAAGACCATCACGGTGATAGGCGGTGAAGGTACCCTCAATGAGGTTTTAGATGGTATAAACATGGATGGCAACATGATATCTCTTGCGTATATACCTACCAAAACCGACAATGACTTTGCCCGTTCTTTCCGCAGGAAGTATAATCTCAAAGCTCAGCTTAACAGATTGTTCAATGACTCTGACGAGATTCTGCTGGATTACGGTGTTCTCAACTGTTCATCTATGAACCGCAGATTTGCGATCAGTTCAGGTATGGGACTGGATGCAGCTATCTTCTACGATCTTTATGATGAAAAGTGTAACTGTGAGCAGAAAAAGGGCAAGTTTTACAGGATAAAGCAGCTTAGCTACCTGAGGACGGTTCTGCGCGAGTGTATCAGACTGAAACCTACCAGAGGTTATGTTATTCTTGACGGTGAAAAACGACATGAGTTTAACAACATCCTTTTTATTTCTTCCCATGTTCATCCTTTTGAGGGCGGATATAAGGTATGTCCTGAGGCAAACGGCAAGGATGGATACTTAGACATTTGCATAGTAAGTACCAGGCATAAGTGGCGACTGTTCTATATCATGTTTTCAAGCTTTTTCGGAAAGCATGTTACTCGTACCGGTGTTCATCTCTACAGATGCCGGGAAGCAGAGATACATACGACAAGGGCCTTGCCGGTTCATGTCGATGGAGAGTCTATAGGAAAGCTAAACGAGATATTCCTGAACTGTATACCTCAGAAGCTGAAGCTCAGGATTTAGCAGCTGCTCATGATGAGAGTTTCGGCGCCGGACATATAAAATGTTCTCAATCTCATATAAAGACAATAAAAGATCCAATGGCAACCATGTTTTGATGGATGTCATTGGATCTTATTGATATATGAAAGATATTTGATTTTGGATTTTCTATATCAGCAGAGCAACTGCCTGAGAGCTTATGCCCTCACCTCTTCCGGTGAAGCCCAGATGCTCTTCTGTGGTTGCTTTGATGGAAACCTGACTTATATCGATGCCGAGAGCGTCTGCAACATTCTTACGCATCTCCGGGAGAAAGTTCATAAGCTTCGGTTTCTGCGCGATGATGGTTGAGTCGATGTTGCCGATGGTGTAGCCCTCTTTGGCAAGAATATTGCCGACTTCCTGCAAAAGTCTGATGGAATCGGCGCCCTCATAGGTCGGATCGTTGTCAGGGAAATGCTGACCTATGTCACCGAGAGCGGCTGCCCCCAAAAGTGCATCCATGATAGCGTGTGTTATAACGTCAGCATCGCTGTGTCCGTCGAGACCGAGCTCATAAGGGATTGTGACACCGCCTAAGATGAGTTTACGTCCCTCTACCAGTTTGTGAACATCATATCCTGTTCCTATTCTCATAATTCCTCCTGTTTTACTCAATGCAAATCTGAAATTTCTTCGGAGTTTCCGTCATTCTGACGTAATACAATCTGCTTACGCCCGTTTTAGGAGCATCAATATCCGCCCTTCACCAGAATTTCGATAGCCTTCTGGAGTTGCTTATCATCCTCCAGTGAGACCATATACTCATCTGCATTGCTTCCGAGGTCAATGTCTATATCCGGAGTTATACCAACCTGATGAATATTTAAACCTGACGGTATGTAGTAGTAATGTGTCGTGAATTCCACGGCGGAACCATCAGCAAGCGTTGTTATGGTCTGAACGATACCCTTGCCGTAGGACCTTGTTCCGATGACTTGAGCCACACCGTAATCCTTGAGGCATCCTGAAAACAGCTCGGCAGCAGACGCGGAATTCTGATTCTGCAGTACTACGATAGGGATGTCAATGCTGTGACCGTCACTTGCGTACCACTCCTGCCCCTTTCCGGACTTATCTCTGGTATAGGCAAAAAGTGTCTTGCCCTGCTGGAATTCTGACTTGCCCTCAGTAAACGTAGTAAGGTCATCAGGCAATATGTAATCAAGAAGTGATGAAGCAACCTCGATATCGCCTCCGGTGTTGCCTCTCAAATCCACGATGAGAGCCTTTATGTGGTCATCATTAACAAGAGAGTCCAATGCTGCCTTGGCCTGTCTGCCCTCTGCCGAATAGAAGTTGGCAAAAGAAAGATAACCTATATCATCTGTTGTCAGAACGGAGCTTCCGGCTGAATTCTGAATCTCCTCCGGGAGGGAAATATTGAGCCTTGACAGTGTGCCTGCCGTAACTCTCGGAATCTCAACGTCACCGCGGGTGATACGCATAGAGATTTCCTGATCGCCTCTCTTTACAACGCATTCAAGGGAGGTGCCCTTATCGCCCTGAATCATATTCTGGATGACGTAGGACAGATCCATCTCGGAAATGTCTATGCCGTTGACCTTGTAAAGGATATCTCCGATCTGCATACCGGCTGCTTCTGCAGGGCTTCCCGGATACACTTCTATGACGATGGACTCCTTGGTATCCTCCAGCTGATGCACGATAGCACCTATGCCGTAGTAGGTTCCGTTTTGCTGGGACTTTCTTTGATTCATCTCTTCTGCACTGTAATAGTGTGCATAGGGATCCTCGTCCGTAAGGGATGCCAAAAGTCCTTTATATATGTAGGTAGACGCTTTGGCAGGGTCTTCCGGGAAAAGATAATTCTGGTCGATAAGAGTCTGAAGTATGCCCAGCTTTCTGGTTACGGCTGCCATATCGAGAGATGTACTTGCTTTTTCCTGTTTCTTTGAGGAAGCTTCAGATGTTTCTGCGGAAGCTTTTGACTCAGTGGTTCCATTGTCTCCGGCCTTGAGCTCCGATGCGCTGGCCAGGGACATGTAGGCATTACCGGACCCACGATGGTTTATATAGTCGTTTATAAACGGTGGAATGCCGAAGAAATAGACATAAAAAGTACTTCCGCCTATTGTGAACATGATAAACAGTCCAAGGAGGAAGCCGTAAACAAAGTCAAAATTGCCAAAAATAGGTTTTTTTGGCTTCGTAGGTTTAGTTTCAGTTGTGTTATTGATATTAATATTTTCGTTTTGCATGCGTATATTATAAATTTTAAGATTTACAATAACAAACGAAATTTTTGTAAACTTTGAAATTTACAAAAATTTCGTCTGACGAGTTTCTGTATATGATCTTTGAAGCAGTGCTTCTGTCACATTGCTCAGAGATAATTTTCCGGATTTACGTAACTTCCGTCCTTTCGTATTCCGAAATGGAGGTGCGAACCTGTGGAGTAGCCTGTGGAGCCTACCGCACCGATAGTCTCGCCCTTGGAAACTTCGTCTCCCTCGGAAACATTGAGACTGGACATGTGCATATAGACTGTATAGGTGCCGCTTCCGTGGCTGATCATGACATAGTTTCCGGCGCTGGATGAGTAAGTTGCGATTACAACCTTTCCTCCGGCGGCTGCTACAACAGATGAACCGGTGGAGGCGCCGATGTCTATGCCCTTATGATTGGTGCTGGCGCCTTCGGTCGGAGATTCACGGGAGCCAAAGCCGCTTGTGATACGACTGCTGCTTGGAACCGGCCAGGTGAAGCCACCGGTCATAGTTCTTGGAGTATATGTTGATTCGGATGTGGAAGAACTGCTCTTGGAATCTTCACTCTTCTTACGTGCTTCTTCCTCAGCTTTTTTACGCGCCTCCTCTTCGGCCTTCTTGCGTGCTTCCTCTTCCTGACGTTCTATCTCCCTCTCCATGGCTTCAATATTGGCTTCCTGAGCACTTATGTCCTCGTAGAGATCGTCAATCTCACTTTGCTGCCGGTCAATTTCATTTTGAGAATTGGCAATCTTTGTATTGTAGGAGGCCAGTTCCTGATTTTTTTGATTGAGAAGTGTCTGGATACTTTCCTGCTTGGCAACCGCCTGAGCCTGCAGTTCGTTTAGCTGAGAGTTTTCGGCTTCGAGCTGTAGCTGGGTGTTGGTTACCAGCTGGCGTGTGGCATCGAACTCGGCAAGCTTTTCACGGTCGTAGTGAGCGATCTTTGAGATGTATTCTGCCTTGTTCAAAAGGTCTGACCAGCTCTTGGCATTCAGGATCATATCGATAAAACTGGTATCGCCCTTTTCATACATGAACTTGATGCGCAGCTTCATGCTTGCATATTGATCGGATTCTGTCTGAGTTGCCTTGGCCAGCTGATCCTGTGTGAACTGAATGTCCAGCTGCTTTTGTGCTATGGAGTTGTTTACCGATATCAGTTCGTTGGTGATATCAGTCATGTTCTGATCCAGTGCTTTTATATAAGCCTTTGTATCAGATTTAAGTGTATTAAGGCTCTCTATCTTTTTGTTTACCTCGGCCTGTTCGGCTTGAAGTTCGTCTATCTTGCTTTTGTTGTCATCGATGATCTGCTTAGAGTTGTTGATAGAGCTCTGCTCTTTCTCTGCCGCAAGATTGGGCATAGCCGTGCAGGTCATGGACAGCACCAGCATAGCCGTAATTATATTTAACTTTCTAAATTTCTTTTTTTTCATGTTGTTATGGTTTTGATATATGTATGCAGCTTATATACGAAGTGACTTTCTGATGGTGAAGAACGAAACCACAAATCCGACTCCTACTCCGAGCCCCATGGCTACTGCTATCATCGATGGATAGATGGTTTCAATAGGTATAGGGGCAAAAAGTGTACTGATGCTCAGGAAATGCTCATTTACGTAGGTAACAGCCTTTTCATATATGAAGTAAATGCCTGCGAGAGGAATTGTTGCACCAACAAATCCCAGAACCACACCCTCAACCAGGAAAGGCAGACGTATCATAAAATTGGTGGCACCGATCATCTTCATGATCTCATTTTCTCTGCGGCGGAACTGCGCTGCAACAGAAATCGTGTTGGAAATCAGAAAAACAGAAACCGCGAGGAGCACCCCGATGATCACAACGCTTAAGGATGATATGATACGGTTTATGGAGCTGAGTCCTTTTATGGCTGCATTGGAATAGTTGACCTGTCTGACCACATCAAAGGTGTAGAGCCAGTCAACGATCTCCTGCTGATCCTGTATGTTGTTCAGGAAAATCTCGTAGCTCTGTGATCCGGCCAGAGGGTTATCTTCTGCAAAGGCCTGTGCCAGAAGTTCGTTGTTGGCAAAATAATCTGACTTGAACTCGTTCCAGGCATCCTCTGCGGAGGTATACCTGGCACTCTTTACTTCTTCCTTTTCTACGATTGCCTGACCTACCTTCTGTACAGTGGCCGGGTCTGCATCATCATCAAAAAATACTGTTATACCTACAGTTGTTTCTGCTGTCTTGGCCATATTCTGAACATTGCTCACGATGGCGAAAAAAAGGCAGAACAGAAAGATACAGGCTGCGATTGTGGCGGTTGATGCCGCTGAAAACAATATGTTATGGAATATATTTTTAAAACCGGAGCGAATGCAATAGCCCCAGGCATTTGGTTTCATCATTGTGTCTTATCCTTTCTGCTGTGAGGGCGATGTGATCCGCGGAGACCTCTTCGGTTCTTTTGTTTTGGTTCAACAGATTCAGAAATGATATCCGCTTCATCAGGCTTTTGCTCTTTTTGGTCGGAAATGTTTTCTTTGTTGCCTTTATCTGGTCCCTTTTTGGAAATTATGTTGTCTTGAGAAGTCGTTTCTGAGTTTTCTGCAGAGTCAGATTGTTTCTGCTTTTCCTGAGCTTCGTCCCAGTCTTCCTCCCAATCATCGGTCCAGTCAGTTGACTCATCCTCATAATCATCAGAATCTACATTGCCATACAGCTTGTCGGTCATCTCGTCGTCGAGCCAATCTGTAGTGGCATCATATCCCGGCGAATCTTTCATGTCGGTTTCTGAAATCTCGGCATGACTTGAAACAGCTTCGACGGCTTCATTCTGTGAGATCTCATCATCTATGGAGTCTTCAATAGGAGACATAGACTCTGATGGAGCCATGTCAGAAACAATCTGTCCCATGGACATGCGCACAGTCCGTTTCTTCATGGCAGCAACCATTTCGCGATCATGAGTTATGACAATAACCGTGGTGCCCTGTTGATTGATACGTTCGAGCAGTTTCATGACTTCAAGAGCATTCTCATGGTCCAGATTTCCGGTAGGCTCATCTGCTATAAGTACCTCCGGTCGGTTGACAAGAGCTCTTGCAATGGCTGTACGCTGCTGCTCTCCTCCACTTAATTGCTTCGGGTAGGAATTGATCTTGGAACTTATGCCGGTGAGTTCCATGATGTGATTAACATTTTCATTAATCTCTGCATTGGACTTGCCGATGATGAGTTGGGCAAATGCTATATTCTCATACACTGTCCGGTCAGACAGTAATCTGAAATCCTGATAAACTACGCCTAGTCTGCGGCGGTACTTGGGTATATGACGCCTGCGGAGTTTGTTTAAATCAGTGTCATTTACGATGATGGTGCCATAGTCAGGATCCAGTTCCTTGGTTAGCAAGCGTACCAATGTTGACTTACCGGAACCGCTTCTTCCGACTATAAAGCAGAATTCACCGTCGTTAATTGTAAGATTTATATCTTTAAGGGCTGTAACGCCTGTTTTGTATGTTTTTGATACATTCTTTATCTCTATCATTGATTGTATTCTTTCTAAAAAGAGCGTTTATATATGTGCTTCATGACACTTATATCATAATAAAAAAAGCCGGTTAATGTGTAAACACCAATAACCGACTTTTGATATTTCAATTATCTTAAAATTTGTAAGGAATCAATAATCGATAGACTCCATGTACTTCATGTACTTGACTACCATGAGTGCAATCTTGAAAGTGATGGCATCATCAAATACTCTTAAGTCAAGACCTGTTGAACGCTGAAGCTTATCCAGTCTGTATACCAGAGTATTTCTGTGGATATAGAGCTGTCTGGAAGTTTCTGAAACGTTCAGGTTGTTCTCAAAGAACTTGTTGATTGTTGTCAGTGTTTCCTCGTCGAACTCATCAGGAGAAATGGTTGTAAAGATCTCCTTGATGAACATCTTGCACAGAGGAAGCGGAAGCTGATAGATCAGACGTCCGATGCCGAGACGGTTGTATGCGATGATACTTCTGTCCTCGTAGAAAATCTTGCCTACTTCGAGAGCCATCTTGGCTTCCTTGTAAGACTTGGATACATCCTTGATCTCATTAACAACTGTACCGAAGCTTACGCGGGCATGAATCATAGCCTCTGTCTCAAGCATGTCAAGGATGGTCTCGCCGACATGATAAATTTCTTCGGCTGACTCGTTTGGCTTAACTTCCTTAACAACGATGACATTCTTCTCATCAACTGCTGTGACAAAATCCTTTGTTTTGGTTGCGAAAAGCGTCTTCAATGCATCAAGAGCACCTGAATCGTTTGTGCCCTTTTCAGTCTCAATGATATAAACTACTCTCTTGACACCGATATCGATGTGGAGCTTTTTGGCTCTGTTATAGATATCAACTAAAAGCAGATTATCAAGAAGAAGATTCTTGATGAAATTGTCCTTATCGAACTTCTCCTTATAAGCTACGAGAAGTGTCTGTATCTGGAAAGCAGCAAGCTTGCCTACCATATAAACATCATCTGTGTCGCCCTTTGCAATAAGAACATACTCAAGCTGGTGCTCATCAAAAATCTTGAAGAACTGATAGCCACCAACAGCCTGGCTGTCTGCCTGTGACTCGGCAAAGGAAGAAACCATAGCTTCTGTGTACTGCTCATCTGAGAAGGTTGATGCAAGAATCTTGCCATCAATATCAGCAATAGCAATATCAACTCTTGTTATCCCTTTGAGAGAGTCAATTGTGCTCTGTAAAACCTGATTTGATATCATAGTTACTCCTATCTAAACGGAAAAATGGTTTGTGTCCGTTGTTACTAACCATAATTAATCATATTTTACTAAAACAAACTTTAGAGTTCAAGATTTCTTTATAAATAAACAATAAAGCACGAAATTGCGTGCATAAGTAATACTGTTTCTTTTCAATCCATACAAAAAGACCCGGGGGATTCCCCGGGTCCGGAAAGATCTCTAGGCATAAGTACGCTTAGTTTGTGATAGTCTTTTCTGTTTCCTTGTCAAATACGTGAATCTTTGACTCGTCGATTGCAAATGTTACTGTTGAACCTGTACGAGCAGCTGTCTTAGGGTTAACTCTTGCAACCCATGAAGCATCTCCAAGATCGAAGTAAAGAAGTGTCTCAGCACCGAGCATCTCATAAACCTTGATCTCAGCCTTGATTGTCTGCTTCTGGTGAGCAGCAACGAAATCAGCCTCATCGTGGATGTGCTCTGGTCTGATACCGAGAGTAACAGTCTTACCGATGTAGCCACCCTCCTTGAGCTTTGCAGCCTTAGCAGGGCTAAGTGCGATTGTGTGACCTGCAAATGTAAGAGTAACCTCTCCGTTTGACTCTCCGCACTCTGCATCGATCATGTTCATCTGAGGTGAACCGATGAATCCGGCAACGAACTTGTTGCAAGGTGTATCGTAAAGGTTCTCAGGTGAGTCAACCTGCTGAATGATACCATCCTTAAGAACAACGATTCTTGTTCCGAGTGTCATAGCCTCTGTCTGATCGTGTGTTACGTAGATGATAGTTGTCTCAAGTGACTTGTGAAGCTTAGCAATCTCTACACGCATCTGTGCACGAAGCTTAGCATCGAGGTTTGAAAGAGGCTCATCCATAAGGAATACCTTTGGTCTACGAACGATAGCACGTCCCAT
>DGVW01000087.1 GCA_002396005.1 Oribacterium sp. UBA4274 | reverse complement strand
CTCACGGCTGAATCCCGGGTTCGATTCCCGGATCCGTCATCAAGCTTCAGGTATTAGGCCTGAAGCTTTTTTATTTCTTGAATTTAGATTGATGTCTTAAACATTTTCAGATAATATGGTGCAATGAAGATTAAATATTCCGATAATAAATCAACTATAAAAATTAAAGTCAGAAAAAATGATGACGGGACTGACCTTACATTCCTTCAATTCCCGGAAATTGAAGCAACCGGTATCGCTACACATGCTTTTTCAACCAGACTCGGAGGTGTCAGCAATGGTATATGGTCATCTATGAATCTCAGTTTTACCAGAGGCGATGATGACAGAGCAGTATATGAAAACTTCCACCGATATGCAAGATTATTTGGTGTGCCTGATGATCAACTCACACTTACATACCAGACTCATAGCACCAATGTAAGAGTTGTAACCGAAAAGGATGGAGGAAAAGGCTTCACGACTCCCAGGGATTATACAGATGTGGACGGTCTTGTTACAGATGTGCCGGGCATTGTTCTTGGAATTTTTGCTGCAGATTGTGTGCCGATTCTTTTTCTGGATCCTGTTCATAGAGCTATAGGCGCAAGTCATTCCGGTTGGAGAGGCACTGTTCACAGGATGGGTGCAGCCACCATAGATAAGATGAAAGAAACCTTCGGAACCAATCCTGAAGATCTCATCTGTGCCATAGGTCCCAGCATCTGCAAGGCATGTTATGAAGTATCTTTGGATGTTGCAGCAGAGTTCAAGCATGCTTTCCCCGGATACGAAGATGAGATACTCAGAGATGACGGCATCAATTCTGCCGGAGAGCATAAGTTCCATTTGGATTTATGGACTGCAAACAAAATTGTTCTGGAAGAGTCCGGCGCCAATACTGACAACATATGCATCACCAACATATGCACAAACTGTAATCCGGAGCTTCTGTTCAGCCACCGCTACACTCACGGACAGCGTGGTAATAACGGCGGCTTCATCATGCTTAAGTGATTTATATTCTTTATCATCAACAAAGCTTAAACATCTTTCGCATCAAATAGCGCAAAGGAGATTACAATATGAATTTACCAATTGCTATATTGTTAATTATTTTCATGGCAGGAATGACTGTTTTCATATTCAAAAACGGTGTACGCATGGATCAGCTCACACCCGAGGAGCAGGATACCGTTATACGCACACGTTGTAAAGCATGCCGGCTATCCCGCTACTGTAACGAAACAAAACATTCATCCGGTACTCACAGCTGCAAAGCAGAATCTATCAAAAATCAGGATGAAAGCGATACCTCTGCGGACTGACTCCGGGGTATAAATTCTACGGTAAATATTTAAGCGGGTAAGCTATGAAGATCACAAACGAAACAGATAATTATATTGTTATAAACAAAGCAGCCGGAGAGGACTCCGAGCATGATATCCCACACATACTATCAGAACTATCCGGCAAACAAGTCTCTGATTTCTATTGCGTACACAGACTGGATAAAGCTGCAGCCGGTCTTATCGTGTACGGAAAAACAAAAGCTGCAGCCGCAGAACTTACTTCCCTGATACAGAAGGATGAGCTGAAAAAGTCTTATCTTGCAGTAGTTGCCGGAACTCCCGATCCTGAAAGCGGAACTTACACCGATCTTCTATATAAGGACAAATCAAAGCAGAAGATGTTTCCGGTAAAGCGCATGAGAAAAGGTGTCAAAGAAGCATCACTTGACTATAAAGTTTTGGAAACAATTGAAGCAGATGGGAATATTATTTCACTTGTAAGCATAGAGCTTCATACAGGACGTTTTCATCAGATACGCTGCCAATTTGCAAGCCGCAGAATGCCGCTTCTAGGTGACGGCAAGTACGGTTCACGAATTAGAGCCAAAAATCTCTGTCTCTTCTGTAATAAACTTTGGTTTTTTGATATATGGCAGAAAAAGGCTGTTGAATTCATTGCACAGCCAGACAGCGAAATCCCATGGAATATGTTCAATTCCATAAGATAGAATTCAGAGCTTCAAAAGAGTATCAAGTCATATCAGATACATTATATTTGAGAATTACCTCAACTAATCCTTTATTATCCGGAGGCACACATCAGAATGGAAAACAAGCTTCAAGCATCATCAACCATTAGTTTTTCAACTCAGGCTGAAGCTGACTCTAACACTTCAGCGCTATCCTATGACACCGCAGGAGATAACATTGCGCTTGTGGCATCTCCTCTAAAGGAAAAGCTTGATCTCACCTCATATTTCAGCACTGGAAGGATCCTTTGTCTCTGTGTAGGTGGTGACCCGGAACCTGATGGATCAATCCTCGATTTCTCATGGGTACTTGATCTAAGGAATCAATGCATCAAATACGACATACCTTTCTATTTCACAAGTACCGGAGCTAACTTTCTTTTCAAAGGCCACACCTATCATATCGAAAAAAGGTTCCAGGCCTCTCAGGCGAGAAAAGCAGATGTACACTACTTTCCGGTCAAAAGAGCTTTTAATCCGCCAGTCTGCAATTCCGAGTCTTCTCAGGAATCGAAAAATAAAGATAGTTTTTCCGATAATTCCTTTGAGATTCCTCACTTGAATTTCCAAATAGAAGAGACTGACGGTTCCTCCGATTCAGATTTCACAGACCGGCCATCATCTCATGAAACTCTTGCGATTCCCGGAATCAATTATGAGGTCGAGGTGGATTCTGATGACTGCATAAATTCTCATTCATCAGAACCTGACTCAGTTTCACAGTACGATTCATACGAAACAGAATCATTATCCTCAGTTAGTGAAGCACAGATTGAGACTTATTGTAATAAATTGTTTGACAGACTTTCCAAAAGCAAGTTTCGTTCAGGCTTTCATCTTCACAATCAGGAAAAAGACTACTATCGTTCACAAGGAGATAGCACTATCCGTAAGCATGCCCTCGACTTTATTGCAGCAAGACTTGCACCTGATGAACCGGTAAATGACGGAAAACAGACTCCCATGAGAGGGCACCCTGTATTCATTGCCCAACATGCCACTGCCTGCTGCTGCAGAGGATGTCTCAAAAAGTGGCATCACATCCCTAAGCACAGACCGCTTACTGAAGCAGAGCAGCACAAAATCGTAGATATAATCATGGCATGGATACATAGAGACCTTGATTTACAGTGAGTGTTTTCGGTCTAAAAGCATTAGCTCTTACATCATTATTACATCGATAGAATATTCAGGCAGAAAGTGAGTTTCATCATAATAAGCACTTTTTAAAAAATATCACTAAACCTGTGAAAATTAATCTTGCTATAGAGTTTTGGTACTGATATTATAAAATCTTGAAAAAATATTTTACAGGAGGCATACTATGGGACTTATTATTCCTAAGGACTATGATCCACGACTTTCTGTTCGTGAAACGCAGGAAGCCATCAAGTATATTCGTGATACATTCCAGAAGGAGTTCGGCCGTGAAATGAATTTAAGCCGTATCTCTGCACCACTTTTCGTACCAAAGAGCAGTGGTCTCAATGATAATCTCAATGGATATGAGCGCCCGGTCAGCTTTGATGTTCCATGGTGGCCGGATGAGACAGTTGAGGTAGTTCATTCCCTTGCAAAGTGGAAGCGTATGGCACTTAAGCGTTACGGTTTCAAAGCGGGTGAGGGTCTTTATACAAACATGAACGCGATCCGCCGTGACGAAGAGCTCGATAACCTCCACAGCTGCTATGTAGACCAGTGGGATTGGGAGATGGTAATCAACAAAGAGGATCGCAATATGACAACCCTCGAGGGTACTGTTCGTATGATATTCCGTATCATCAAGCATATGGAGCATGAGGTTTGGTACAAGTTCCCTCAGGCTGTTAAAAAGCTTCCTGACGATATATATTTCATCGATTCAGAAACACTGTTACAGATGTATCCTGACAAGACTCCAAAGGAGCGTGAGAATGCCATCACCAAGGAGCACGGCTGCGTATTCATCAGCAGAATCGGAGACAAGCTGACAAATGGCAAGCCTCATGACGGAAGAGCTCCTGACTACGATGACTGGCAGTTAAACGGAGACATCCTTTTCTGGCATGATACTCTTGATTGTGCCCTCGAGATAAGCTCTATGGGTATCCGTGTTGACGAAACTTCTCTTGCAGAGCAGTTAAAGAAGGCAGGGTGCGAAGAGCGTGCGGAACTTCCATATCACAAGATGCTCTTAAACAAGGAGCTTCCATATACCATAGGTGGTGGTATCGGACAGTCACGTCTTTGTATGCTTCTTCTCGACAGAGCTCATATCGGCGAAGTTCAGGCCAGTATCTGGCCGCAGGATATGATCGATGAATGTGCAGAGCATAAGATCATACTGCTTTAATCAGGTGATTTCATATTCTAACCGCGGTTCCTTTCGGAGCCGCGGTTTTTTTCATTAACTCCAAGATATGCTTTAAGTCAATATATGTCTATTTTTTCTTTCAAAATCTCACAGTATCCCTACAGATTCCTTCGCCAGCTTATCTACAAGCTCGTTGAATCTGACACCTGTATGGGCAGCAACCTTCTGGAAACGGATTTCCATGCTGTTTCTCATTTCCGAAATAAAAGCCTTGTACTCAATGGTGCCTTCTTTGTTGGCTTTCCACTTGTTGTCAGCCCACATTTCGATTCCCATATAGTCATAGAAAACCGTGATGCTTTTGACTCCCTGTTTTCCTGCTGCTCTGATGGCCGCCATAGACCCGTGGATCTCCCCGGCAACATTTCTCATGGATGCGAGAGAGGCATCGGTACCGGAGCCCTGCAATATCTCAAAAGTTCCGTCTCTTCTCATAAGGATTCCGCCGTAGCCGAACTTCTTTGATCTTATATTATAGCTTCCGTCAACATAGGCGAGAGCTTCGGTGTCAACACCTGTGAATTCCGAAGTTATGTCCTCTGGTTTGATGTCACTAACGGAGTGAAACTGTGGGCCCTGAGGAACCGAAGCAGAAGCCGAAGTGACATCTGCTGCATTTCTGCATGATGATGCAGCAGATCCGGATGAACCTGTTCTTCCGCCTGATATTCCATATCCACTGCCTCCATTTGATTTTGAACCATTTCCGCCTACACTTCCGTATCCACCGCTTGCTCCTGCAAATGCTTCTGCCTCTGCTTTTGAGGCAAACTTTTTAAATACTGCTCCGGAAAATCCTTTAACCTGAGCCTGACAATCCGCCCATGTATTGTAAACTCCAGGTTTCTTTCCTCTTTGTACTGCGTAATAAAATGCCATATATTTCCTCTCTGTTTAACATGTGATCACACTATGAGGTCTACATTTTACAAAAAAGGCCGATGAAGTACCAGCATTTTTTTCTGCTGTCCGTCACAGCTTACTGTCAGATGGTAATTTTATAAAGATTTCAGTTTCCGAGCTCTATTTCTCTTTAGATACAGCAGATTTAATGTTATAATGCAGCAGACTTAGTATAGCGAAGAACTTCAGTGATTATGTCAATGTTTGAACATTAACACTACGATAGAAGAAAGGACCTTCATTATGTCTCGTAAATTCAATGCAATTCTTTTAGATCTGGATGGAACTCTCGTAAATACTCTCTACAGTCTTCAGGATACTATGAACAAGACCCTGGAGCGCTTTAATTTTGACCCGATAACCCTGGAACAGACCAAAAAATATGTAGGAGTCGGCAGCTACAAATTTGTTGAACGTTCTGTAGAAGCCACAGCCAATCGTCTGTACAGAGAAGCAGAAAAGTGGGAAGAGAAGGACGAAGATAAAGCATTTGACCTGGACCAGCAGGCAGATGAGGTCATGGAGCAGATTGACGATGCTTACGAAACCTATATGGAGATTTTCAAAGATAATTGTACCTTCCGGGCTGAACCGTATCCCGGCATGAAAGAGTCTCTGGATTCATTGAAAGAAGCAGGATGGAAGATTGCCTGTATAACAAACAAACCCCTGGAAGAGGCTGTTCTGGTTCTGAATTATGCTTTTGGTGAGGGCTACTTTGATTATATTTCCGGCGATGATGGTACACATCCATTAAAGCCTGATACCGGCGTTGTAACAGATGTTTTAAATCATATCGGATGTACAAATGAAATGTGTGTGTATGTTGGAGACACCAATACTGATATGGAAACAGCCAAAAGAGCAGGTATCAGTTCCATCGGTTGTCTCTATGGTTTCCGTGACAAGAAGGAACTGGAGGATGCCGGAGCGGATGTACTTATAAAGAGCGCTGAGGATATTGGAAAGGCCATAGAATATCTGGAGTCAATTTAAATTGCAAAAAATCAATTTTACAAATTTTTCACAATTTAAGCGGTTTTCAAGGAACCTCATCTGTTGACAAAGATTTTTCATATAACTATAATTAGCAATGCTAGGACGAGAGTGCTAATTTGTATACATGATGTCCTGGTCATTACCCGGTGCTGTACCATGAATTATAATTTCATGCAGCATTTTTACATATAAGAAAACATTAATTTATTGGAAGGAGTAAATTATGACAAGTATAGATATCGTGTCCGGTTTCCTCGGCGCAGGTAAGACTACATTTATTCAGAGACTTCTTGATGAGGCATTAAAAACTGAAAAAGTAGTCCTTATCGAAAACGAATTTGGTGAAATCGGAATTGACAGCGGTTTCCTTAAGGATTCCGGCATACAGATACGTGAGATGAATCAGGGCTGCATATGCTGCTCTCTGGTAGGTAATTTTGAGGAGTCACTTACAGAGGTAGTCAATACCTATAAGCCGGATCGTATCATAATTGAGCCATCAGGTGTCGGCAAGCTTTCAGATATTATAGGTGCAGTAAAGTCCGTATCCGGAAGTCTGGATGTTGAGCTTCACGCTGCAGTTACAGTTGTTGATGCAAAGAAAGCCAAGATGTATTCCAAGAATTTCGGAGAGTTCTTCAACAATCAGATAGAGTATGCAGGTACTGTAGTTCTTTCAAGAACCGACATCGCTTCTGAAGAAAAGGTCGGAGAAGCAGTTGCAATAATCAAAGGCATCAATAAAGATGCCAGAGTGATTACTACTCCTGAAGCGGAGCTTACTGGCGAACAGCTTGTAAATATTATCTCTCAGAAGTACAATCTCGAAGACGAAATGCTAAGTGGCATCATGGACAGAGTACATGAACATGAACACGAGCATGAAGATCATGAGGAACACGATGAGGTAGAGATTCTTCCTAATGGTGTGCAGATTCATCATAGTCATTCACACCATCATCACCATCACGATGATGATCATGAGTGCTGCCACCATGAGCATGAGCATCACCATGACGAAGACGATCATGAGTGTTGCCATCATGAACATGAGCATCATCATGACGAAGACGAGCATGAGTGCTGCCATCATGAGCATGAGCATCATCATGATGAATACGAGCATGAGTGCTGCCATCATGAACATGAACACCACCATCACCACGATGCTGATGAAGTATTCAAGACATGGGGCATTGAGACGCCTCATCCGTTTGACAAAGCAAAGCTTGAGCAGATTCTTAACGATATGGCCAACTCTGATAAGTACGGAAAGGTTGTAAGATGTAAGGGTATGCTCCAGACAACAGAAAAGGGTCCATGGATGTATTTTGACCTTGTTCCTGAGCAGACCGATATCCGTGAGGGTTCACCTGATTACACCGGTAAGGTAGTTGTTATTGGTGCCGATCTAAACGAAGCTCTTCTTCGTCAGGATTTTGTAGGTATGTAATCATTACTTTTAGGAGAGAATATGGCAACAAGTGACAATTATGAACTTAGAGATGATCAGCTTCCTGTATTTCTGATCAATGGATTTTTAGAGGCAGGTAAAACTGATTTTATCAAATTTACAATGGCACAGGAGTATTTTCAGGCAGAAGGCACAACATTATTGTTGCTCTGCGAGGAGGGCGAATCAGAATATGATGATGCCACATTGGAGAAATACAATACTGTAAAGGTACTTATAGAAAAAGAAACTGACTTTAACAAAGAGTATCTTCAATCTCTTCAAGACAAGTACAATCCTGAGCGTATCATCATTGAATGGAACGGAATGTGGAATCAGGATGACCTCTTCAATGGACCTATGTCAGAAAAGGTGCTTGCAGAGCAGCAGAACCGGGCTGCGGAGTATGAGCTTTCCATGCCTGAATCATGGGCTGTATATCAGATCATCACAATAATCAACGGTTCAACATTTGATCTTTATCTCAACAATATGAAGAGCTTTATAGGTCAGATGCTTCGTTCTGCTGAGCTTGCCATCGTTAACCGCTGCGACAATATCCCTAACGAGAAGCTTGTGGATTACCGTCGCAAGATCAAGGCTATGGGACAGAACGCCATGATAGTTCTTGAGGATAAAGATGGAGAGATTCCGCAGGATATGCTTCCTGAAGATCTCCCTTATGACATAAATCAGCAGTCCATAAACATTAAACCTGAAGACTATGGAACATGGTTTGTAGACTGCATGGATAACCCTGAGCGTTATATAGGAAAAGACCTTACTTTTACAGCAATGGTCTTAAAGAGAAAGAATATGCCTGCTAACGAGTTCATTCCTGGACGTATGGCTATGACCTGCTGCGCACAGGATATGACCTTCCTGGGATACGTGACCAAGGGAGAGCCTGCCGTAATCGCGCCATACAATACCAGAGACTGGGTAAAGCTTACAGCTACTGTAGGTATGGAAGTAAGAGACGAATATGGTGGAGAAGGACCTGTTCTTTCACTTAAAAATATAGCCAGAACAGGTGCCATCGAGGAAACTGTAACATTCTGATTTATCAAACTAAAAGATTTCAGTATTTCAACATACTTAGTAAGTGATTATAAATTAAAGTAAGCAAAAAGACTGTGAAGAAATGATTTATCATTTTTTGCAGTCTTTTCTTAATTAAATAAGCAGTTTCATCAAAGATCATTGTACCTGCAGATCGTTTTTCATTTCTTATATAACCTATGGTGATAATGAAAAAAATCATCATAATTCTGTCTTGATATCCATCTTCCCATATCATATAATATAAAAAACTAATACGATTTAAAGTGCTAAAGCAAAATGCATTGAGTACTTACCAGCGATGGCAGTGAGTATAGTAAGAGTAGTATGGATAGTTCTTCAGGATACCTGCTTACTGTCATCATCGGAAAGAAAGGGGAGAATCATTATGAAGAGAGTAACTAAATTTACAGCAATTTCTATGGCAGCAGTTCTTGGTGCAGCATCACTTTCCGGATGTGGCTCATCAGAATCACCGGCAGCCGCAACTCCTGCTGAAACAACTGCAGCCGATGTTTCGGCAGATGCAGGAACAGATTCATCTGCATCAGACAAAAAATTTACTGTAGGTATCTGTCAGCTGGTTCAGCACAATGCTCTTGATGCGGCAACAAAGGGTTTTATTGACGTTCTCAAAGAAGAGTATGGTGACAACATCGTCATTGACGAGCAGAATGCTCAGGGTGATTCTGCAACATGTACAACCATCATCAATGGATTTGTATCTAACGAATATGATCTCATCCTTGCCAATGCAACTCCTGCACTTCAGGCAGCTATGAATGCAACTCAGGATATTCCTATCCTCGGAACATCGGTAACAGACTACGGCACAGCACTGGCTATGGACAATTTTGATGCCGGTAAGGGAACCGGAATCAATGTTTCAGGAACTTCAGATCTTGCTCCGCTCGATCAGCAGGAAGATATGATTCTTGAACTGGTTCCGGATGTAAAAAATGTATCTATCCTTTACTGTTCAGCAGAGGCCAACTCGCAGTATCAGGCAGAACAGATTGAGAAGTACCTTGAGGAAGATGGTATAGCATATAAGGAATTTACATTCTCTGACTCAAACGACCTTCAGTCGGTTGTTCAGTCTGCTATCACTGATTGTGATGCATTGTACATACCTACAGATAACACTGCAGCCTCCAATATGACTGTAATCAACAATATCACTCAGCCTGCAGGTATTCCAATCATATGCGGTGAAGAGAACATGATGAAGTCAGGTGCT
The DNA here is from genome assembly GCA_002396005.1 of Oribacterium sp. UBA4274. Taxonomy (GTDB): domain Bacteria; phylum Bacillota; class Clostridia; order Lachnospirales; family Lachnospiraceae; genus Oribacterium. The sequence continues at coordinate 9,151 of DGVW01000087.1, read as the reverse complement.
CTTGCAACATTATCTATAAGTTATGAAGATCTGGGCCGTGCAACAGGTAAGCAGGCTATCGAGATTCTTTCAAACGGTGCTGATATTTCAACTATGCCAATTGGGTACGCTGATGCAACCACAAAGGAATACAACAAGACATATGCTGAGGCTATAGGCATTACAATTCCTGATGACTATACAGCAGTTGAATAATTCTGAGCAACTCAAAACTTTTACGGAGATTCATCAATAATGGCAGCTTATTTTTCATCATTAAATCCGGTGGCATTATGGAATGCTGCACCGGGTGGTATAGCCCAGGGTCTTATATGGGGTATCATGGCGCTGGGAGTCTACATCACTTTCCGTGTACTTAATTTTGCGGATATGACTGTAGACGGTTCCTTCTCACTGGGCGGTGCAGTAGCAGTAATGCTTATGCTGAACGGTTATAATCCGCAGATAGTACTGGCAGCTTCTTTCTGTGCAGGTATACTTGCAGGATGTATAACAGGTATCCTTCATACCAAACTAGGTATACCTGATATACTTGCAGGTATCCTTACCCAGATATCCCTGTACTCCATAAACTTAAACCTTATGGGAAAGGCCAACCAGGCAGTACCGATAAATTCTGTGCGTGTATTTTTCACATCAAATATACGCTATCTTGGACAGACACTGGCTCTTACACTTTTCGTAGACATCATAATTGTGGCCATCATTTATTGGTTTTTGGGCACTGAGCTTGGAAGTTCCATCCGTGCAACCGGTATCAATCCTAACATGTCCAGAGCTCAGGGCATAGACACCAATAAGATGAAGATTATTGCACTGATGCTCGGTAATGGCCTTGTAGCTTTGTCAGGTGGAATTCTTTCTGAATATCAGGGATTTGCAGATGTTAAAATGGGACAGGGTTCTATCGTTATAGGCCTTGCAGCCGTTATAATCGGAGAAGTTCTGGCAGAAGCTCTGGTAGGTAAACGTCTCAATTTCATCATGAGACTCAGCTTCACCATCATTGGTGCCATCATATACTACATGGTTTACGTATTTGTACTTTGGCTCAAGTTCCCTGCAGACGACATGAAGCTCCTTACAGCTATAGTAGTTGCCGCATTCCTTGCTGTTCCTTACTTGAAAGAGAAGAGAGTCAATTCCTTCTCCGGATTGGCAAAGCGCAATGCAAAGCTGAACGCCGAAACATCAATTGACAAGGAGACCGACTAATGCTGGAAATCAGAAATATTTATAAGACCTTCAATCCGGGAACCATCAATGAGAAAAAAGCTCTCATCAATGTAAGCATCACTTTAAACGATGGTGATTTCTGTACGGTCATCGGCGGAAACGGTGCAGGAAAATCCACCATCATGAATGCTGTAGCAGGTGTATGGCCTCTTGACTCCGGTATGATCCTCGTTGATGGAACCGATGTATCAGGTATGTCTGAATATCAAAGAGCACCATTTTTCGGCAGAGTATTTCAGGATCCTATGACAGGAACTGCCGGCGATATGCAGATTGATGAAAACATGGCTCTTGCCGCAAGACGAGGTCAGAGACGTACCCTTCGCTGGGGTGTTACCAAAAAAGAACGTGATAAGTATCGTGAGTACCTTAAAGCTTTGGATCTCGGTCTGGAAGACCGGCTTACAGCAAAGGTCGGATTACTGTCAGGAGGACAACGTCAGGCATTAACACTCATCATGGCCACCATGAAGAAGCCTAAGGTTCTTCTTTTGGACGAACATACTGCTGCACTTGATCCTAAAACAGCATCCAAGGTTCTTGCTGCCACTGACAAAATTGTTGCAGAACACAATCTTACAACTCTCATGGTAACTCACAATATGAGAGATGCAATTAACCATGGCAACCGTCTCATCATGATGAATGAAGGGCATGTAGCCTTTGACATATCAGGAGAAGCAAAAAAACGTCTTACTGTAGAAGATCTCCTGCATAAGTTTGAAGAGGTCACAGGCGGAGATTTCGCCAACGACAGAATGCTGCTGTCAAAATAAAGCTTTAGAACAATTTCATAACAATATTTTCTTCTGCGTTAAAATTCAATTTGATATTTTAACGCAGTTTTTTGTGTTTCCTTATGTTATAATGAATTTTACGCAAAGTTACATAGGAGTATAATCTAATGGGAAATTCATTTATAAAATTTGATAAAGGATCTCATAATAACAGTGAACGAAATTTCATTTACGTTGCTGCAGGTGTATTGACTGTTCTTGTCATCGCAATAGTAGTGGTTCTTGCAGCTCAAGGTCAGAAGCCGACGCTGCAGGAAGAATCTGATATTGCAGAAAGTTTCTCTCAGTCAGATGTAACTCAGCCTGCAACAAAGTCTGAGCTTTCGCCTCTGGATGAGGTACAGACATTCACCAAAGCCATACAGATGGAGGCCATCTTGAGCTCTATAGCACAGTATTCAAATCTGGGCATAATCCAGTGTGACAGCTATATCAATTTCAGAAGCGCGCCCAATCAGAATGATCTCACAAATATCAAGGGAATGCTGGCAAACGGTGCTGCAGTAGATATCCTTGAAGTATCACCTGAAGGGGCAGAGGGTTGGATGCATGTACAGTCAGGTGGAATGGATGGTTATGTTTCTACAGCTTATGTCAAAACAGGAGAGGAAGCCAAAACTCTTGCTTCAAGTCTTATAAAACCACGTGCTACTGTTATCGCTGATAAGCTTCGTATACGTTCAACGCCGGAAATAGCTGATGGAAATACCGTAGGTTCCGCAGCAGCAGGAGAAAAATATGAGGTTTTGGGAAGAGTAAACAATGACTGGATCATGATCGCTTCCGATAACATTGACAACATTGACGTTGCCTATATGTCGGCTTCCGCAGATAATGTTTCCATGGGATACGGTCTTGCTGAAGCCAAGTCTCTTAACCTTAAGCAAAAAGTTCTTAACATGTACGATAATCTCGGAGTATCACTGGCTTCTGATTACATTAACGTTCGTTCCTCACCAGAAGAGGCCGGCATTGACAACATCATCGGAAAGTTCCCGGGCTACGGCGGCTGTAATATCCTCGGAGAGGAAAACGGATGGTATCATATAAAGTCCGGTCCAGTAGATGGTTATGTACGTGCAGATCTTCTTGCCACAGGCCAGACCGCTCAGGATCTTGCTGTTCAGAATGCTCATGTTATGGCGATAATCAACACAGAATCCCTCAACGTCAGAGCACAAGCTTCCACAGACTCTGAGGCATGGACTCAGGTAACCAGCGGTCAGCGTTATGATGTTCTCAATCAATTAGACGGATGGGTTGAACTTGACCTCGGTGATGGTGATGACAGTGACTCAGAACAGGGCTCTTTTGTATCTACAAGAGATAACAATGTATCAGTCAAGTACGCTCTTCAGGAGGCCATCGAGTATTATCCGGCAGTAGAAGCAGCCAACGCTGCCGCAGCATTCCGCAACAAGATTGTTAACTATGCCTGCCAGTTTGTAGGTAACCCATACGTTTGGGGCGGTACATCACTTACACATGGCTGTGACTGTTCAGGCTTTGTACAGTCAGTTCTCAAGAATTACGGCATCTATCTGCCACGTGTTTCCAGAGATCAGGCTCAGTCAGGTGTTAAAGTAACAAGTGACAATATGAAACCGGGCGATCTTGTATTTTATGCCAACAAAAGCGGAACCATAAACCATGTAGGCATGTATATCGGAAACGGACAGATAGTAAATGCAGCTTCAAGACGTTCCGGAATTCGTATATACCGTTGGAATTACCGTACACCTGTTGCTATTCGTAATGTAATAGGTTCCTGAAACAGCATATTCAGAATCCATCATCACATCAGGATGATTTACAGTATAGTAACTATCATCACTCGGAATAAAACAGAAACGGCATTGTGTTCTTGATTTGGAACACAATGCCGTTTTTCTATTTTATAAAATCTGTATTCTACATTACCCGTGGATAATCTATGCTCATTTCTGCTTTAAAAATCCCCTCATTACAGCAATGCATTTCTAAACTCAATAAGATTAAAATTATAATAATGTGTAGGGCGCCCCTGTCTTAATGACTTTTCATGTGTTTCATTTTCTGTGAGTCTTATGATATGGAGATCCAGCAGCTTTGCCAATATACGGCTGGCAGATCTTGAAGTGATGCCAAGAGTTTCTGACAGCTCATGTGAACTTATAATCTGTTTCTCATCCTGTTCAAACATACTGATCAGTTTTAGTATGTTTGTTTCATTAATACCATTATCACGGGCAAAATTAAGGGCCTTTTCATTGGAATAGTTGTACATAAGCTGTGTATCAGAGCTCAAAGGACCGGTCACCTTTCCTTCCTCACCAACAAAGAAGGCATCATTTCGACCGTATCTGTTGGCTTCCATAAGAGCATGCTCCGCAAAATACCTTGAACGTTCCTTTGACGAACTTACGCCTGCACCGATACGGAAAGCAAATCCAAGCTCCTTTTTCATTTTGAGGAGAATAGATCTTATCTTATCAATTTCAAAGCTTCCGGCTTCAAGCTGTGCATGTATCTCAAACTGATTGAACCCTTGCGTAATTGTAAAATGAATATGCTTATCCTTACGGTAATCTGTAAGCATCTTATACATCGTTGCTTCACGATATTCCTGTTCTTCCTGCTCGATATCCTCCGAAAAAGGAAGTCTGATTAATATACTGAGTTCATCCTTCTGATCTATCTGATTAAGCCTTAACTCCTTCATGGCAGATCTTATGGACTTTACGATCATCTCTTCGGAAGGAAATACCGCCACATAAGGTATATGAAGTTCATCAAGTCTTTTAAGATTATTTATCGATCTTGAAAGGATAAAATCTATCTTTCCCTCATCCCACAGTTTCTTGGCATATGCGGTAATATGTCTGTAATCATAATGAGTATCCTCAAAGAAAAACGGACAATATTCCTTTTTTATATATTGCCTTACTCCCATATAATTGTTGGTAACAGTCAGGAAATCACAGAATATCCTGTTTAACCGGATATTTGGATGCTCATTTTTGAATTGAAGAAGTATCGACAGCACATCAATAGGTTCATAAGCAGTAAATGTGCATGGAATCCTTATGTCCGGAAACTTATTCTTGATATAATGATATCCAAGCTCCCCTGAGAAGAAGATGACATCACACTTTCCCTTGCAATCCTGATATATCTCATCAATATCAGACATCTTCTTATATATATATTTATGAAACTGACACCCGAAATCATGTTCAGCAATAACCTTGTCAACAGGCTCAAGTGAATGATCAGGACTTACTATGGCTACATTTGTCATAATATCACCTCTGTAATTTAGGACATATAGGTTTATGTCTTTAAAAGAAGACTAACACCGGTACTTTTTAAAGTCAAACAAAACATGTTCAAATTTCATAAATATCAGATAAATTATTTTATTAAGAAATGACAGTTTTAATCAAAATAGAACATGAGTTTTTATGATGTGGATTTTATTCTTCAGATGGTCTATAATATAAAAGTTATATTTTGCAATTTTAAGGTGGGGTAAAATGGGTAGACCAAAAGGTAGTAAAAATAAAACCAAAAAAAAGACGGCAACAACCGTTCGTTCCAAAAAATCAAATTACGATGCGCCCATGATGGGAGACGAAGTTGCTATCATCATAACTTTTGCAATTTCCGTATTTTTATTCTTATCTAATTTAGGACTTTGTGGACCTGTTGGCATGGTACTTAAAAGTATACAGCTCGGTTTGTTCGGGATCGTAGGATATCTTTTCCCGATAGTTTTAAGTTTCGTGGTTGTTTTCATATTATCCAATTTAGATAATCCATATGCTACTTTCCGTATGACTGCAGCATTATTTATGCTGATATTCATTTCTGCAATTCTTCAATTGGGATTTGGCGGAGTGGACCATATGACTCTTCTTGATCTGTATAATCAGGGAGCAATGCAGGGTACCGGCGGCGGTGTCATCGGTGGAGCACTTGCTATGGTTCTCCACACAATAGCCGGCAGCGTAGGTGCCATGCTGATACTTCTTGTCGCATGCTTTGTATGTCTTATCTATATCACAGGTAAACCTCTTGCAAGGATGCTGGCAGAGCATTCAGGCAAGGCAGCAATTATGGCAAGAGACCGTGCAAGAGAGGATTGGAACAATGTAACCACATCTGCACGTATCCATAAAGAGGAACGAAGACTTGCAAGAGAGGCTCATCAGAGAGAGCTTGCGGCAAGACAGGTTGACTTCCAGCTTGCAGAGCCTGCCATTGCTGCAAATACAGTCAACACCGGTCTACAGCAATCTGCGTTTTCCGATACATCATATATGCCTCAGTCGGTTTACGATTCCGTTCAGGAAGAAACATATGACAGAACTCAGGATATTCAGGACACATTCCCTTCTGATTCTGTTTCTGCCGAAACAAACGAGGCTTCCGTTTCATATGCAGAAAAAACACAGGATGCATTTGATATTGATCGCATCCTTGGGCCTGACGAACATAAGGACAATACTGTTGAACTTCCTCTTAATGTAAAACATACTCCGGTAACACTTGTAGATTCTTCAACACTTCCGAGACCTCAGGTTTCCAAATCAACAGAGAGTTCCGATGAGGGGATTACTTCCTCCATTGACAACTCATATGATATTTCAAAGCCTTCAAGCTCGGATGATACAGGATCAACTCTTGACGGTTCAGCATATGATGCCGTTGAAGCCGCAATAGATGCAGCGTTTGAAAAGGCTGCATCATCAGAGACGTCATATCATAACGATGAACCTGTTATTTCATCAGATGATTATTATGATGACTTTGATGATTCAACCGATGTTCAATCTGCCATTGAGCCTTCTTCAGGCATAAACGTTACTGAAGTTACAGAGGAACACATTCGTGGATCATACGATGAACCGGTTGAGACATCTAATCCGATATATAACCGCTATGATGCAGAAGAGGAGAGTAGTGATCTCTCATGTGATCCTCAGGATGATACTGATCCCACATATGATTCTTTCGCCGGAGATGATGGTATAACCATGGGTAACAACGGAAAGGCAACCATCTCGAGAGGCGATATGGAACAGGGCACAAGACGTATAGTAGCCTCCAACGGACAGATCATAGATGCTGACGTAGAGCCTGTATACAAAAAGATTGAAACCCAATTGGATCGTGAAAAGCGTGAAAATACTCCGACAGATGCCGACAATAAGAAGGTAGAACAGGAGATCAAAAGCAAGAAGCCTCAGAAGCCTTATGTCATTCCGCCTCTCAGTCTGTTAAAAAGCGGCGGCGCTCAGGAGGATGTAAACTTAAAGGATGAAATACGTAGTAACGCTGTTAAGCTTCAGAATACACTGAAAAGCTTTGGCATCAATGTCACCATTACAAACTTTTCCGTAGGCCCTGCTGTTACCAGATACGAACTGCAGCCGGAAATCGGAGTGAAGGTTTCAAAGATTGTTTCTCTCACCAATGACATAAAGATGGCACTTGCAGCGGTAGACATCCGTATCGAAGCTCCTATCCCGGGTAAATCCGCAGTAGGAATCGAAGTACCGAACAAACATAGTTCAATGGTATATCTCGGAGATGTTTTAAAGAGTCAGGAATTTGTTGATGCAAAATCAAGAATTGCTTTCGGTGTAGGAAAGGACATTGCCGGAAAGACTATAGTCACAGATATAGCCAAGATGCCGCATCTTCTCATAGCAGGTTCAACAGGTTCGGGAAAATCTGTTTGTATCAATACGCTCATTATGTCCATGCTGTTTAAATACAAACCGGAAGAAGTCCGCATGATCATGGTTGATCCAAAGGTAGTAGAGCTCAGTGTATACAACGGTATTCCACATCTTCTCATTCCTGTAGTCACAGACCCTAAAAAGGCCGCCGCCGCTCTCAACTGGGCAGTTGCGGAAATGACAGACAGATACAAGAAATTTGCGGAGAGCGGTTCCAGAGATTTGAAGGGTTACAATGAAAAGCTCGAAAGAATCATCAACGATCCTGATATTCCTGAGGACCAGAAGCCTGAGAAGCTTCCTCAGATTGTAATCATCATCGATGAGTTAGCCGACCTTATGATGGTTTCAAGTCAGGAAGTAGAAGATGCTATCTGTCGAATTGCACAGCTTGCAAGAGCTGCTGGTATGCATCTCGTGATAGCAACGCAAAGACCAACTGTAGATGTCATCACAGGTCTCATCAAAGCCAATGTTCCAAGCCGTATAGCATTTGCCGTATCGTCCGGAACAGACTCCAGGACCATCATCGATATGAACGGAGCCGAAAAGCTTCTTGGTAAGGGTGACATGCTGTTCTTCCCACAGGGTATCCCTAAGCCTGTACGTGTTCAGGGTGCTTTTGTTTCAGATCAGGAAGTAGGAGCCGTAACCGATTTCATTAAGAAAACCATGGGTGATGTACAGTATAGTGAGGCTATCCAGCAGCAGGTACAGTCCGGTGGAGCAACCGGCAGTGTCGGAGGTTCCGGCAGTGATATAGATGATTTGTTCCGCGATGCCGGTCAGCTTATCATAGAAAACGATAAAGCCTCCATCGGTATGCTTCAGCGAAAATTCCGCATAGGTTTTAACCGCGCTGCACGTATCATGGACCAGTTGGCAGATGCTCATGTCGTAGGTCCGGAAGAGGGTACAAAACCACGTAAGATACTTATGAGCATGGAGGAATTTGATGCACTGATTTCATAGGATTGATTCCTTTGAATATATTTTTGTTGTCTACTTTAAACTGAGGAGAAAGAGGTACAAAATGAAGTCTGATATTGAAATCGCACAGGAAGCCGTAATGGATCGAATCACTGATGTTGCTGCAAAGTACAGCATCGATGCAGATGATCTTGAACAGTATGGAAAGTACAAGGCCAAGCTCAGTGATGATCTCTGGAACAAGATCAAGGATCGTCCAAACGGTAAACTGGTACTTGTCACAGCCATCAATCCAACCCCGGCTGGCGAAGGTAAAACTACAACATCCATAGGTCTTGCAGATGCCTTGAACTATGTCGGCAAAAAGACAGTTGTAGCCCTTAGAGAGCCATCTCTTGGACCATGCTTTGGCATAAAGGGCGGTGCAGCAGGCGGCGGATATGCACAGGTAGTTCCGATGGA
>DGVW01000088.1 GCA_002396005.1 Oribacterium sp. UBA4274 | reverse complement strand
GTGCTGATTTTTATAAAAATTTGATAAAGCTATTTCAGCTTACATTACAGATGAGAAATAGTTCATTAGATGGTAAAAGAGACTATATTATTTCACCTGTTAAAAATTATCGTGAAGAGTTTTTCTGTTCAGAATTTAGTGACGATACTTTTCCAAGAGATGCGGATGCAAATGGTGCATACAATATTGCCAGAAAGGGTCTTTGGGTAATTAAACAAATTAGAGAAACTAAATCAGGAACAAAAATTAATTTGGCAATGTCAAATTCTGAATGGTTGGAATATGCTCAGTGCAACCTATTATGAGCTGATACATGACATATGGATGATGCTATATTAATTACTGAATTAAATGATTTTATATTTTGCCCAGTTTCCATTTATTTTCACAAAATGTATAAAGATATGGATAGGATGATATATCAAAATACTGATCAAATAAATGGAAACGCGGCACACAAAAGTGTAGATGAAAGTACATACACTACACGTAAAGATATACTTATGGGAATTGATGTATATTGTGAGAAATATAATCTTATTGGGAAAATAGATATTTTTGATATCGCTAAAAAAACGCTCAGAGAAAGGAAGAAAAAAGTTAAAAATATTTATGATGGATATGTATTTCAAGTATATGCACAGTATTTTTCTCTAGTAGAGATGGGATATGATGTTAAGAAAATAGAAATATATAGTATAGATGATCACAAAAAATATGATATACCGTTGCCTTATGCGAACACGGATATGCTATTCAAGTTTGAAAAAGTAATAGATGAAATTAAACATTTTTCTATACATGAATTTATTCAGACTAATGAAGCTAAGTGCCTTCATTGTATATATGATTGATTGGAGAGTCAGAAAGGGGATAAATTTAGGACAGTTTAATAAAGAAGATTTTACATTGATAGGTCATCAATGGCAATTGGAATATAAAAAAGCAAATTTATATTCCATGATTTTTTTAGAAGATCTGCTTGAAAATAAAGATTCTATATTTCTTTATCTACGGGGATATTACAGAGCTTTTATGAAAGGAAAAAATGCTAGTGAGTTCCCGATATTTGATATGAAATCTAAGTCTATTTCTCTTCCATAGGAGTAAGTGTATGATTATAATCAGCTATGACATATCAAATGATAAATTGCGTACCAAATTTTCTAAATATTTATGTAAGTATGGACACAGAATACAATTTTCAGTTTTTGAAATTGATAATAGTGAAAAAATACTTAATAATATTGTGGCAGAAATAATCAATAAATATGAAAAACGTTTCTCACAAGAAGATAGTGTTATAATTTTTATGATGTCAAGTAGTTGCAAAACCATAAGATTTGGGTATGCTATTAATGAGGAGCATGATTTGGTTATGATAACTTAATTGCAAACCTCTTACTTAATTTTAGAATAGTTCTAGGATGTATGATATACTAAGGATGAAATTGGCTAAAATGCACTATTATATCGCCGTAGAATCTTCAAAATGCATGCATTTTGACACGATACGAGCCTAGAACTTATAAATAATTTCTACTGTTGTAGATGAATCGTCCTCACGTGCAAATGCAGTGCCTAGAACTTATAAATAATTTCTACTGTTGTAGATTATTCTATTCCGAGGAAAGTTTAGAGCCTAGAACTTATAAATAATTTTTACTGTTGTAGATTTCCTCACTTTCTGCCTTGTATGGTTTGCCTAGAACTTATAAATAACTCAAACTACTACTATGTATTTAGTGGTTGATATTCCTGTCTTCCAGGCAGGATGTTATCCTCTTATTGCTTAAGCTGTTAGAATGAATAGGCAATCGGTCTGGTCAACTTAAACTTGGAACATGCGTCCGTTGGGAAGTCAGCCAACCAGCCATTCATTCGCAGCGTTCGTTTTACGCAGGTTGAACCTCGCGTTCGTATGAACCACCCAGTAGATTGAATATGCAATGAGAAAACTGGTATCGACCATTGCTAATACACCTCAAAGGAGTAGTTTTATGAACGCAGTTGGTATTGATGTTTCTAAAGGCAAGAGTACTGTTACTATCCGTAGACCTGGTGATGAGATCATTCTCCCTCCCTGTGATATCAGACATACACGTTCTGCTATTGATGACTTAATCAGTAAGATTAAGTCTCTTAATGGTGAGACCAAGGTATGTATGGAATGTACAGGTAGGTATTACGAACCAATGGCAACCTGGCTAACAAATGCCGGTCTTTTTGTAAGCGTCGTTAATCCAATACTAATTAAAGGTTACAGTGATGATGATTCTCTTCGTGCTCCCAAGACCGATAAAGCCGATTCTAAAAAAATCGCCAAATATACATTTGACCGTTGGACGAAATTAAAGAAGTATGGATGAAATACGCAACCAACTCAAAACAATGAACCGCCAGTTTGGATTTTATATGGATCAGAAAATTTCGATGAAAAATAATCTCATCTCTCTTCTTGATCAAACATTTCCTAGTGCTAATGACTTTTTTGAAATCCCAGCACGTTCTGATGGTAGCCAAAAGTAGGTAGATTTTGTATACACTTACTGGCATGTCGACTGTGTGGCTGGGAAGACACTTGATGCATTTACTGACCACTATAGTAACTGGTGCAGTCGTAAGGGTTATAACTTCAGTGCAGCTAAAGCCAAAAGAATCTACGAAGTCTCTAAAGACCTCATTGCTGTATTCCCTAAAGATGATATAACCAAGATGATTATCCATCAAGCTGTTAATCTTCTAAATGCCGCATCTAAAAATGTCGAGTCACTCCGTGCAAAAATGGATTCGGCTTGGCGACCTGATCCCCTGGCAGAAGCTTGAATACTTGTATTCAATTTACTTTCCAAGCTCGTCCCAGACAGGTACATCAATACCGGCTACCTCTGAAGTGAAGGGTGTATGATCATTCAGCTCAAAATGCTTCGTTGCCCTCTTAACATATTTGAATCCGATGTAAAGCAGCGGGATATTGCAGTAAGCGATGAGAATGTTTGCAAAATCAGAAAGATCCCACAGTGCACCCAGATCCATACCTACAATGGAAGTAAGCATTCCGAAACATATAACTGCAATATCGATAAATCTGATGACATTTATAAAAAGCCTGTTCCTGCTGATCCTGTTTGCACATATCTCTGAAAATGACATAAATCCAAGAAGACATGTGAAAGCAAAGAGGCCGAAGCACAAAGAAACCATAAGTGTCACAGCTCTGTTAAATGCTGTGCCCGGTGTCAGTTCTGCAACGGATGCAAGGTATTTAGGCAGCTTTCCAAGCTCCATCCATGCAGCACCATTATCTGTGAGCCATACTCGTCCCATGATAACCACAAAACCTGTCAGTGTACATATAACGATCGTATCAAGGAAAACGCCTATAGCCTGTACACAGCCCTGATCACAAGGATGGGCAGCGTCAGAAGTTGCTGCCGGCATAGTGATGGTTCCCTGGCCTGCCTCATTGGACATGAGGCCTCTTTTGATACCCTGCATGAGAGCGGTTCCGAACGTTCCGCCAAAAACTGCCTCAGGTTTAAATGCCTCTGTGAAAACCGCAAAGAAGAACCATGGGATCCTTGAAGCATTCATCACGATGAGAAGTACAACAGTACATACATACACGATAGCCATAACAGGTACAAGGACATCCGTCACTTTGGATATCTTTTTTGTGCCGCCGAAAGAAACCAAACAGGTGGCGATGATAACCAGTAAAAACCCCAGCCAGTATACAGCATGAGTTGTAGGAAGTTCTGTACCACTTATGATACTTGCAATCTGTCCCATGGCAGAAACCGTGTTGAATCCTTGAGCCGGAAAACAAAGTATGGCATAGACTATGTACATCATTGACAGAATCACACCGACTGTTCCGGAATTCTTCAGAAGTTTCCTTCCGTAAAATGCCATACCGCCCAGATACTCATCACCCTTCTTTTCCTTGAAGATCTGGGATAATGTTGACTCCACAAAAGCAGTAGCCATCCCGAAAAATGCTGAAATCCACATCCAGAGAAGTGCCCCCGGACCGCCGACAGAAACAGCTCCTGTTACTCCAAGGATGTTCCCAGGGCCAACGCGCATGGCAGTTGAGAGAAAGAATGATGCCAGTGGTGTGATGCCTGTTGTGGCCTTGCTGTTCTTGAGTACCTCGATACCGTGTCTGAACTTTCTTAACTGTATGAATCTTAAGCTAACGGTGAAGTATATGCCTGATCCAATGAGTAAGATGATCGCTAATGAAAAATTGCCTATAACAGGTATCGATGAGTACCATCCGAAATTGGTCGGAAAATCCCAAAATAAATCGGATACTACCTGAATCCTGCCACATACGGCAGTAATAAACGCCAACAAGCTTTCCATATATTTATCCTCCATAAAGGTTCATTTTTGCATGTTTCTTTGCCTCAGTTTTCCAAAGCGGACTATGCAATATCATCCAACAATAATTATTTCCATGATTGGGTACTATCATTGTTAAAAATGGTTATTTCTGTCAGATTATAATCCCACCGTTATCCTGGGACAATACCTCATCTATTTATATCTATGGTTTCATCTGTTTATATCTATGGTTTTGTATCACCTTTAAGAAAGAAAAAGGCTTTTCCAAGAAACAATGATGACGCAAACCAGGACGTAATATCTCTCAAAATCCGACCTATAATCGCAAATCAGAACAGAATATACTTATCTCATAAATGAGACGCCGATATACATCAATCATTGAATTTTTTTATAAAAACTTGCGCGCTTCATTATTGAAGCTGAAATCATCAAGAATATGGCTTGAAGTGTTAGGACAAGAGTGAAGAGTATGATTTGCGCTGTGATTGAAGCAATAAAGTAATACAAGATCGGCATAGTACTACAAGGATATATGTAAGTAAAAGGAGATATGAGATGACAGTGGCAGAGAGATTTGAGGCAGCGAAAGAGCGCTACAGTGCAGTGGGGATTGATGTAGAAAAGGCAGTTTCGGAAGCTTCGGAGATAACATTATCCATGCACTGCTGGCAGGGTGATGATGTAGTTGGTTTTGATCAGAAGGGACCTCTTTCCGGAGGCATCCAGACAACAGGAAACTATCCATATAGAGCAAGGACTCCTGAAGAGTTGTTCGCGGACATCGAAAAGGTAATGACCTACGTTCCGGGAAAGCATCACAAGTTAAATCTTCATGCAAGCTATGCGATTTTTGAAGATGGCGAGTGGGTTGACCGAAACAAAATCGAGCCTAAGCATTTTGCAAAGTGGGTAGAGCTTGCAAAGAAAAATGGTCTGGGACTTGATTTCAATCCTACATTTTTCAGTCACCCTCTTGCAGAGAACGGAACACTTTCTTCTGAAAATGAAGAAGTACGTAAGTTCTGGATTCAGCACGGTATCCAGTCACTGAAGATTTCTGAATATCTCGCAACTGAGACAGGGCAGCCTTGCCTCATGAATATCTGGATTCCGGATGGCTTCAAGGACATCCCGGCAGACAGGAAGGGGCCTAGAGCAAGACTCAAGGATTCACTGGATCAGATTCTCGCAACACCTTATGACAAGGACAAGGTTAAGGTTTCTGTAGAGTCCAAGGTATTCGGCATCGGAATGGAGTCAATGACTGTCGGTTCCCATGAGTTCTATATGAACTATGCTGCCCAAAACAACATTTACTGTCTCATCGATACAGGACATTTCCATCCAACTGAGAATGTAGCTGACAAGCTGTCCTCTATGCTTCTTTTCAATGACAAAGTTGCGCTTCACGTTTCTCGTCCGGTTCGCTGGGACTCAGATCATGTTGTTCTCTTCAATGATGATTTAAGAGAGCTTGCAGAGGAAATAGTGAGAAATGATCCAAGCCGTTTCTTTATAGGAATGGATTACTTTGATGCATCTATAAACAGAGTTTCTGCCTGGACCAACGGCATGAGAAATATGGAGAAGGCTCTCCTTTATGCTTGCCTTACACCTAACGATAAACTGAAAGAGCTTCAGGATAAGCGCAATTTCACAGAACTCATGAGTCTTCGTGAGAGAGTCAAGACATTACCGTTCGGAGATATCTGGGACTACTACTGTGAGAAGCAGGGCGTACTTACTGAGGACGAGTGGTTCGAGGACTTCAGGAAGTACGAGGATGAAGTCCTGTCAAAGAGAGGATAATCATAGCAAGAGCAGGCCAGAGTGTATATATAAAAATATGACCAGGTTAAATATAGAAACATATGCAATAGCAACAGCAGTAAATGGCTGTTCAAAAATATGACCGAAATATAGAGGTAATTACAATGAAAGTATTGGATTCAAAACTAATTAAAGATTTTACACGTATGTGTATGGACGGTTTCAATCAGGGATGGCACGAGCGTAACGGTGGAAACCTGAGCTACAGAATGAAGGACGAGGAAGTTGCAGAACTCAAAGAAGATTTTTTCTATGACAGGGAGTGGCATGAGCTGGGAACAGAGGTTCCGGAGCTTGGAAACCTTTACTTCATGGTGACAGGTTCAGGCAGATACATGCGCAATATGCAGCTGGACCCGTCCGCAAATCTCTGTATCATCCGCCTCGATGAAACCGGTACAAAGTATCAGATTGTTTGGGGACTTGTGAATGGTGGTAAGCCAACTTCTGAGCTCCCTACTCATCTCATGAATCTTGAAGTTCTGAAGAGAAGAGATGAGAACATCAGAGTAGTATATCATTGCCATCCGACTAATGTTATCGCCCTTACCTACGTGCTGCCCCTCAATGACAGAGTATTTACGAGAGAGATATTTGAAATGGCAACAGAGTGCCCGGTTGTGTTCCCTAAAGGAATCGGTGTGATTCCATGGCTGCTCTGCGGCGGCAGGCTCATCGGAGAAGCTACTGCCCGGGTTATGGAAACCAAAGATGTTGCCATCTGGGCACATCACGGAGCATTTGCCTGCGGTGTTGATTTTGACATCACTTTCGGACTCATGCACACAGTTGAGAAGGCTGCAGAAGTCCTCGTAAAGGTAATGTCTATCTCAAATCGCAAGATGAACACTATCACTCCGGATCAGTTCAGAGAACTGAATGAGCCGTTTGGTATCGAGATAGATGAGCAGTTCCTCTATGAGAAGAAGACCGATCTGATCGGTGAGATTCCGGAAGACTGACATCGGCATAGAGTGCAAAATGTTTTCAAAAGGAATAGAAAGAATTAGCGACTCACAAGAATGTGTGCTTTGAAGTGTATCACAGTGAGCAGCAAATACGTTGACACTCACTTAAGGTAATGCATTTATAAAACAGAATATTAATCACAGACTGCCTTTGGATATGTACAGGACGGACAAACCGAAAACATGTGCTGCAGTGATGTACATAATGAATGTGAACAACACAGATGGTATGTACATTTCATGCAGAACGTTTTTGATCCGATCGGTGCACTTCCGGGGCAGTTTTTTAGAAGGGAAATATTATGAGTAAAGAAAATAAAACAACCTATTATCTTGCAGTAGACATCGGTGCTTCAAGCGGCAGACATATACTGGCACATATGGAGAACGGAAAGATCTGTCTTGAAGAGATGTACAGATTCGCAAATGGTATGGATGAGGAAGATGGTCACAAGGTTTGGAACATTGACAGACTGTTCAGTGAGATAAAGGCAGGCATGAGAAAATGTCTTGAAGCAGGAAAAATACCGGTTTCCATGGCCATCGATACCTGGGCTGTAGATTATGTACTGCTGGGTGGTGACGACAAACCTCTGGGACCTTGCTTCGCATACAGAGATGCAAGAACCGAAGGTATGGACAGTGAAGTTTACAAGATCATATCGGAAAAGGAACTGTACCAAAGAACCGGTATCCAGAAAGCAATCTTCAATACTGTCTATCAGCTTATGGCAGTGAAGAAAGAGCACCCGGAGTGGCTTAGGGAAGCTGAGACATTTCTCATGGTGCCGGACTATCTCAATTTCTTACTTACCGGAGTAAAGAAACAGGAGTACACCAATGCCTCCACCACCCAGCTTTTGGATGCCGGGACCTGTGACTGGGACAGAAAACTCATCGAGAAACTTGGTTTTCCAACAAGAATTTTCGGTAAGCTGTCGGAGCCCGGAACTGTAGTCGGTAGTCTCAGTGAAAGTGTCAGAAAGGAAATTGGGTTCGACTGTCAGGTTATACTTCCGGCAACCCATGATACTGGGTCAGCTGTTATGAGCGTACCATCAACTGAGGAAGATATACTCTACATTTCTTCCGGCACATGGTCACTTCTCGGTACGGAACTAAGCACTCCTGATACAAGCCTGGATGCTGCTAATGCAAACTTCACCAACGAAGGTGGCTACGATCATAGATTCCGTTTCCTGAAAAACATCATGGGACTCTGGATGATTCAGTCTGTACAGAAAGAATTTCTGAAGGGAAACTTAGGAATTGAAACAAATGAAATTCAGGATGAATCAGATGTAAAAAATAGTGCTTTCAATGACGAAGACTTCAGTTTCGGAAACATTTGCAAAAGAGCATCAGAAGCAGATATAGATTCTCTGGTGGATGCCAATGATTCGAGATTTCTTGCACCTGATTCTATGGTAGAAGAGGTAAAGAAGGCATGTCGTGAGTCAGGGCAGCAGGTGCCTGAAACTCCATGGGAGATTGCGAGAGTAATCTACCGTTCTCTTGCAGTTTGTTACAAAAAGGTAATTGATGAGATGGAGACAATAACGGGAAAGAACTACACTGCTATCCATATAGTCGGTGGTGGTTCAAAGGCAGAGTGGCTGAATCAGCTTACTGCACAGGAAACTGGGCTAAAGGTCATCGCAGGCCCACAGGAGGCTACTGCAATAGGTAATATTGGAGCGCAGCTCATAAGTGCCGGTGTCTGCAAAGACCTGAAGGCTTTCAGAAAATGTGTGGCAGAATCATTTGATCACCGCAATTTTGTTTGAAAAATCATCAAAAATTGCAATAAATAAAGATTTATTTTAAGGTGCAGATGGTATCATACCTGTAGTAAAAAATGTTACGAAATGCATGGATTTAACAGTTGGCCGACAGTAATCTCATATTTTCGAACTTGTTAATACTCTTTTAAGGAGGCAATGTATGAAGAAGATAGTTAAACGCATAGGTGCGGCATTTACGGCTTGTGCGCTTGTTTTGGCCGGAGGAACATTCGTCAGTGTCAAGGCATCTGATATGAATGGCAATGTACAGATAAAGCTTGCACATAACCAGCAGGACGGATCGGAAATCGCAGACACTATTGCAAAATTTGCTGATTTCACAGACAAGGATTCAAACGGAGATATTTCAATCAAAATTTACCCAAGCGGACAGCTTGGTTCTGAAACAGAAGAAGTTGAGATGGTTCAGGCGGGAATCCTCGATATGGCCAAAGTCAGCTCCAATACTTTAGGACAGTTCGATAACAGGTACGCAATATTTGCACTTCCGTATCTGTTTACAAGTCAGGAGCATTATTACAAGGCCATGGAGAACAGCGAAGCGGTTAAAAAGCTTTTTACATCCACTGCAGATCAGGGATTCATCGCTATAGGCTACTATGCCAATGGTTCAAGAAACTACTATCTCAAGAAGGATGTCTGCGTAGATGACCCATCAGATCTCGCAGGCATGAAAATCAGATCCATGGTCAGCACAACATCCATGGGAATGATTGAGTCAATGGGCGCTACTCCGGTGCCGATGTCTTCCAGCGAGACCTATTCGGCACTGCAGCAGGGCATCGTTGACGGAGCAGAAAACACGGAGCTCGCCCTTACGGTAAACGGTCACGAGGATCTGGTTAGTTCCTATACATATACGGAGCATCAGTATTCGCCTGACATTTACATCATCAGCACTAAAAAGTGGAATTCACTCTCTGAGACTGAGCAGCAGGCACTGGTTCAGGCCCTTGGTGAGACCAATGATAATTTCAAGTCTGTATACAACTCTATGATGGATGCAGCGATTGAAGAGGCACAAGAGCACGGAGTAACTATTTACAGAGATATCGATAAAACAGCTTTTATTGAGGCCGTTCAGCCGATTCATCAGGAGTACATCGCTCAGGGTGAGGAGTATAAGGCACTTTACGATGATATCGAACTATACAAGGATTGATGAGGAGGCATGAGATGACAAAAAAAGTAAATCGGGTAATCGAAGTTATTATGGCAGCACTCATCGTTTGCATGGTAGGCGCCAACTTCTGGCAGATTTTCACAAGATTTGTTCTTAATCACGCGGCTGACTGGACAGAGGAGTTCATGAGATACGCACTCATATGGCTGACCATGTTAGGGGTACCTTATGCCTATGGTAAAAATCAGCACATAGCCATCGAATTTCTGGTAGATACATTTACAGAAAGGGGCAAAAAGATTAATGCTGTTTTTACAGAAATCATCATTCTGATCCTCAGTGTTTCTGTCTTTATAGTAGGCGGCATCATGGTAACACTAAACGCCAGAGGTCAGGTCTCAGCAGCACTGCAGATGCCGATGCAGTTCTACTACCTCGGAGTTCCTATCGCAGGATTCCTCATGGTTTTTTATACTGTACCCAGGCTTATGGAACTTATTAAAGAAGTAAAAGAAGAAGAGCATATGGCAGAAAGGGAGGCAGCGTGATGATGCAGGCACAGGCAGCAATAGTTCTTTTGGTAGTATTTTTCTTCCTTCTGTTTATGAAGGTACCTATTTCATTCAGTATCATTTCCTCCGCACTGGTAACCATAATCATGTTTATGGATCCACAGTTCGGAATGTTTATCTCCGCTCAGAAGATGGCAAGCGGTATCGACTCCTTTTCACTCCTTGCGGTACCGTTTTTCATCCTTGCAGGCACTCTCATGAGTAATGGCGGAATCGCACAGAGAATCATCGATCTTGCACTTCTCGTTTTAGGAAGAGTACCGGGGTCACTTGCACTCACAAATATTGCAGGCAACACCATCTTTGGTTCACTTTCAGGTTCAGGAATCGCAGCAGCAACTGCAATCGGCGGTGTCATGAACCCACTGGAAAAAGAGCAGGGCTATGACGAGGCATTTGCGGCAGCAACCAATATAGCTACAGCTCCGGTAGGTCAGCTGATTCCTCCGACCAATGCTTTTATCGTTTATTCAGCGGCAGCCGGCGGAACATCTGTTGCAGCACTTCTTATGGCCGGATGGGTACCGGGACTTCTCTGGTCAGGACTGTGCGGAATAGTAGCATTTGCATATGCTGCACAGCATGGTTATGTGGTAAAGAGAACTGAGAAGATCACTCTTCAGGAAGCATGGCTTACATTCATAAGGGCCGTACCGTCACTTCTCATGATCGTTATCATCATCGGCGGAATCCTCTCAGGGCTTTTCTCCCCTACAGAGGCAGCAGGTGTTGCAGTAATTTATGCATTCCTTCTTGCATTTTTTGTATACAAAAGCATAGGCGTAAATGACATCTTCAAGGTGCTTGTTGATGCAGGAACCATGACTACTATAGTAATGCTCATCATCGGCGCCTCACAGGTACTCAGCTTCGTACTTTCCTTCACCGGACTTCCACAGGCAATCAGTTCACTGCTTCTTTCTGTATCTGATAACCGTATAGTTATACTCCTTATCATCAACGTGATCCTCCTCATCGTTGGTACATTCATGGACATGGCTCCGGCACTGATGATTTTTACACCGATCTTCCTTCCGGTTGCCAAGAGCGTGGGCATGGATGAGATACAGTTTGGAGTAATGATGGTCATGAATCTTGCCATCGGAACAGTTACACCGCCTGTAGGAAGTGTACTTTTTGTCGGATGCTCAGTTGCCAAGTTAAAGGTTGAAAATGTTATCAGGCGTCTGGTTCCATATTTCCTGGTGGTTATCACAGCGCTTCTGTTCGTAACATTCGTGCCGGCTATTTCAGAGTGGCTGCCAAGGACACTCGGATTGATATGATAAGTGACATAAGAAACGATGCAGGCGCGCTGCGCATCATAAGTGAGGGGAGAAATCTAAGTGGAAATCAATAAGAAAGAAATTCAAAAAAAGCTTGAGCTTGTCATTGACAAGCTCTTGAATCTTGATGGCCCGGTTAACGAGTCCGAGCTCAAAGATAAAGGTGAGTCAATAGGTTATTTTAAAAGGGATTTTGGAATCAGGGAATGGGACTGGCCACAGGGAATCGGTTTATACGGACTCATCAAAAAGATGGACATAGAGGGAACAGATGCATACCTTAAGTTCCTGACAGACTGGTTTGATCAGAATATGGAGCAGGGACTTCCATCCAGAAACATTAACACAACAACGCCGCTCCTGACACTTACAGAGCTCAATGAAAGAGTTAAAGACAAGAAGTACGAGGAGCTGTGCTTAAGTTGGGCGAACTGGCTCATGAACTGTCTGCCTCGCACAAAAGAAGGCGGATTCCAGCATGTAACCAGTGCAAACGGTGACAGACAGGGCGTGCGGCTCAATGAGAACGAGATGTGGATCGACACCATCTTTATGACTGTGCTTTTCCTGAATCGTATGGGACAGAAGTATCATAATGAAGAATGGATAAATGAAGGTATACATCAGGTGCTCATGCATATAAAATATCTGTATGACAAGAAAACAGGGCTTTTCTATCATGGCTGGACCTTCAATGAAAACAACAATTTCGGTGGTATATTCTGGTGCCGCGGCAACAGCTGGTTTACACTGGGAATCCTTGATTATCTTGAGGATTTTAAGGAGCCTTTATGTGCAGGTGTTAAACAGATAATCCTTGATTGTTACAAGGCCCAGGTTGCAGCTTTGAAGAAGCTTCAGGCTCCGAGCGGTCTCTGGCATACCGTACTCGATGACCCTGAAAGTTATGAGGAGGTTTCGGGTTCAGCAGCATTTGCAGCAGGTATACTCAAGGGTATAAAGCTTGGTATCCTTGACGACTCCTACAAGTGTGTTGCAGAGAGAGCAATCAAGGGAATCCTTGCAAACATCGATAAGGATGGCACAGTGCTTAATGTCTCCGGCGGCACAGGTATGGGCATGGATAAGGAACACTACAAAAACATACTCATCGCCCCTATGGCGTACGGGCAGTCGCTCACGATCCTTGCACTGGTAGAAGCCCTGAGAAGCGCTGGATAAAAGGAGAAAATATGGAAAGAATGGCATGGAGAGGCCGCATCAAACCCGGCTGCAAAGAAGAGTATGTAAGACGACACAATGAGATATGGCCTGAGATGGTCAAGGTCTTGAAAGAGGCCGGAATTGTGAATTACACTATCTTTGCTGACGGCGATGAGCTGTTTGGATACTATGAGTGTGAAAAGGGCATAGCATGGGCAGAAAAGACTCAGGCAGAAAGCCCGGTGGTTGACAAGTGGAATGACTACATGAAAGATATACTGGAGCTCGTTATGGATCCGGAGACAGGTGCCCAGCCTAAGCTGGAGCCGGTGTTCAGGCTGGACTAAGTAGCTCGTCAGATTTCATCAAATATCGAAAAAACAGCCAGGGGAACGTTTAATCAACGTTTCCCTAATTTAAGTGATCTACCACGGGAATCATGCTTACGTATATATTCCGCTGCTTGCGGTATTTCAGTGGTGAGATATTCATGTAGGATTTAAATATTTTCTCAAAGTGAGTTGCAGAGTGATACCCTACCTTGCCGGCAACCTCGTCGATGCTGTCATCAGTCTCCTCTAAAAGTTGTTTGGCAGCGCGGATACGGTAAATGTTTATATATTCGCGAATGTTATAGCCGGTTATCTCGTGGAAAGTACGACAGAGATAGTACTTGCTCAGGAAGAAATTCCTGGCAAGAAAATCAAGGTCGATGTCGTCTCTGTAATGCACGGAAAGATAATCCGCTATTTCATAAGCATGCTGATAGTTCTTATTGTCCTTTGTAAAGGATTCAGTGTTTGTGGATTTTTTCAGATCTCTCGTCATATATATGAGAAGCTCCAGAACGCTAAGCTCCATAGATAGTTTGTAGTTTATCTTCTTATCCTGATACTCCTTTTTGAACTTGTAGTAAAAATTCATAAAACGATCTTGCTGGTCTTCATTAAGATGATAAACTCCATAGTTCAATCTGAAAAATCTTGTGAGCCCAAGGGAAGGGTATCGTGATTCCATATCCTTGAGTTTGTCCGGAGTGATATAGAGAATGATACGATTGTGTCCTATATCATCGGCGCCCGTTGATTTGGTCATATGGATAAGGTTTGAGTCAATGAGTATCAGATCACCCTTTGAGGCATGATAAACTCTGTTATCAAAGAAAAAATCTCTTTGACCGTCCAGAATATAAAAAATTTCGTATTCAGGGTGGAAATGTTTGATCTTCATATCATACTGACCATATCGCACTTTATGCTCAACGGCCAGTCCGTCTATGGAACAAAAGAGAGTAAGTTTTTCATTAGCTTCAGTTACAGGTTCAAGCATTGGGACCTCATTTATATCAGGAAAAAAATTCCTTTTTGGATTCATGATGATAATGTAAGTGACACTGTCTAGTCACGTTGATTTTATCATTTCCTGAGTTTTCAGACAATAACTCACAAAGTTATAGACATCGTTATTATTGAAAAGGGCAGTGCTTTTTGATAATATAATATCCGTAATAATCCTGAGACAGTTTGTATCATAACGAAGATCACAGAAGAACAGATAGAAAAGAACGAGTCAGGATCTGGCCGAGATGACTGGTGTTACCGGTATATAGTAGAGGGGGAATAGGGCTGATGATAATTATATGGAAAAATATGTTACAAAGAATGAAAAAGATGACCGCCATTGTGATTGCGTTATCCATTGGAATGTCGCTTGCAGTGGCACAGCCGGTGTATGCCGGAACAGGGGTTTCGAAAATTTCGATTAAAATGCCAGTGCCAATAAAAGGGAGTGACAAAAATCAGGTAGTCATTCCGAAAGGCGAGAAAACCACATTTGTTGTAAAACTGACCGGTTATAGCGGCAAGCCGCTTTATCAGTCAGATTGCAAAGTAGTTTTTACGTCAAGCAGTAAGACTAAAGCAACGATCTCGGATCCGGGTTACAAAAAAAAGAATTCCAACGTATATTGGGCGGATGTACAGGTGAAACCAAATGCACCCGGTAAATTTGAACTTAAGGCTAAAGTCAAGAAAAAAAATCTTTATGTGTATTGGACAGTCTGTATCTCTACACCGATTGATCGGATTGCAATCAACAAGGAGGTGGGAGATGATATATACGAAAGTGGAAACGGACCGATCATGGTCGGAGATAAGCTGATTGCGAGAGGCGTGGATCCGGACGACTATGTGCTGACCACGGCACTGGTAAATTTTAAATGGTATGTGATCGGGGACGATGGTACCCGGACGGAAGTTCCCACAGGAGTGCGGGATGAAGAGCTGGTTGTTACGGAGGAGATGGTCGGACACAGACTCATGGTGGAAGCAAGACCGTCCAGTTATCTGACAGGAAGCGCGTCCTACGAGACGAGTGAAGCCGTTATCGAGTACCGTGAACGACTGGAAGAACCGGACGCCCCGAAAAACTTGGAGGAGCAGAAATGTTCTGCGGTGGGTAAGAAGGACGGTAAAATAACCGGTGTAACGACTGCGATGGAGTATCAGTTGGAAGGGGCCAGGATTTGGACCCCCGTCACCGGAGATGAGATTACCGGTCTTGCCGAAGGCACATATTATGTGCGATACATGGCGACCGATAAGGCACTGGCATCCAAAAAAACGAAAGTTCGTGTGGGCGCGGTGGCGACGGTTTCTGCACCGAAATTCAGTCCGATGGGTGGAAGTTTTCCGGAACCTGTGGATGTTGCG
This sequence comes from Oribacterium sp. UBA4274, assembly GCA_002396005.1. GTDB lineage: Bacteria > Bacillota > Clostridia > Lachnospirales > Lachnospiraceae > Oribacterium. The sequence continues at coordinate 3,193 of DGVW01000088.1, read as the reverse complement.
ATCTCCAGTGCGACAAAAGGGGCAGATATTTACTATACTCTGGATGACAGTGAGCCGACCGTGGATAGTGAAAAGTATTCCGGACCGATTCATATCTCGGAGACCACTACCGTCAGGGCGATTGCGGTGAAGGAGGGAAGTAATAACAGCTCCGTGGTTTCGGCAACCTATGAGGTGATCGAAGAAAAAGAAGGTCCGGAGATCACGAAGGAGCCGAAGGGGATTTCGGAACTGATGTATGACGGGAAAGAACATGCTCTGATAACCCCGGGCGAAGTGAAGGACGGGGAAATGTATTATGCGGTGCGGAAAGCCGGAGATGACGAAAATGAAGAAGTAAATGCTGATGCGCTGCAGTACCAAAAAGAAATTCCGACTGCGACAGAGCCCGGAATCTACTATGTCTGGTATAAGGCGGTTGACACCGAAAAGAATATTGAAAGTGAACCGGAGCTTGTCATCGTTACGATTTATGACCGGATCCGGATTCATTTCCACGCGAACGGCGGAACCGGGATAATGGATGACCAGGATGCGGTCACCCATGATGAAACAAAGCTGAATGCAAACACATTTTCCAGAGAAGGCTTCAGGTTCACCGGATGGAATACAAAGGCGAATGGTGACGGAGACACGTATGAGGACGGGGGAGAAGCGGAATTTGCCGAAGATACGGATCTCTACGCGCAGTGGGAAAAGGTGATGGATCATGAACATTTTCCGCTGACAAAAGTGGACGCAGTGGAGCCGGGATGTGAGAGCGAAGGAAACAAGCAGTACTATGTATGCGAGCACTGCGGAAAGATCTATGAAGATCCGGAAGGACAGATAGAACTTGACAAAGAGTCGGTCATCCTTAAGGCGACCGGACACCGGTGGGACGAGGGAACGGAAATTCAGGAACCGACTTATGAGGAAGAAGGTATCATCCGTTATACCTGCCTGAATGACCCTTCTCATACCAGAGAAGAAACAATTCCGAAAAAGACAAAACCGGCTGCTCCTTCGACCGTTGTGGCCGGCAACTGCACGACGGCGGACAACAACGATGGAAGACTGATTGGCGTAACGACTGCGATGGAATATAAGAAGGCCGATGCCACAGGATGGACTGCCGGAACAGGAGGGGACATCACAGGCCTTGTTCCCGGAACCTATTATGTTCGCTTAAAGGAAACCGATACGACTTGTGCATCAGACAATCAGGAACTGACGATTTCGGAATATGTTGTGCCGGCCTATGACGTGATCTACAGGGTTGTGGGCGGAACCTGGGCGGATGGCAGTACGGCGGATCGGACAGAAACCGTACAAAGCGGATCGAAGCCGGCCGGCGTGCCTACCGGCATGAAAGCTTCCGAGGGTTTCGAGGACGGATCGTGGGATACAGATCCGGCGGATGCGGAAATCACGGGAGAGAAGACATTTACTTATACTTTCACGGCGAAGCGTATAGCAACGGTTACCGAAGCGCCCACAGCAAAGAATCTGATTTATAACGGACAGGCTCAGGAACTTGTGAACGCAGGTGAGGCGGAAAACGGCACTATGTTTTACGCTGTGACCGGGGAAGATGATCCGGAACCAGACGCATCCCTTTACACCTCATCCATCCCGGCAGAAACCGGCGCAGGAACTTACCATGTCTGGTATAAGGCGTGTGACAAGGAAAAGAATAACGAAAGCGAGCCGGAGTACGTCTCCGTTACGATCCATGAACGAATGGTGATTCATTTCCATGCGAACGGCGGAACCGGAAGAATGGATGATCAGAATGTGGTCACGGGTGATGAGACAAAGCTGAATGCGAATACATTTTCCAGAGAAGGCTTCCGGTTCGCCGGATGGAATACAAAGGCGAATGGTGACGGAGACTCGTATGAGGACGGGGAAGAAGCATTATTTACCGAAGAAACGGATCTCTACGCGCAGTGGGAAAAGGTGATGGATCATAACCATTTTCCGCTGACAAAAGTGGACGCAGTGGAGCCGGGATGTGAGAGTGAAGGAAATAAGCCGTACTATGTATGCGAGCACTGCGGAAAGATCTATGAAGATGCTCCAGGACAGGTGGAGCTCGACAAGACGGATGTTATCCTTAAGGCGACCGGACACCGGTGGGACGAGGGAACGGAAATTCAGGAACCGACTTATGAGGAAGAAGGTATCATCCGTTATACCTGCCTGAATGACCCTTCTCATACTAGAGAAGAAAAAATCCCGAAAAAGACAAAACCGGATCAGACTATCGATGGTTCCGGCAATCCGGGAAGCGGAGAAGCTGGTAATGGCGTTCAAAGTGACATAGAGGATGATACTCATGGTAGCGAGGACAATAACCGCAGCGATGGGGATGACAATCGAAGTACCGAGGATGTAAACGGCACCAGAGTGAAGCTCGAAGGCGACGTCCGGGATTACGACGATTACGACGATGACAATGACGATGACAATGACGATGAGAGCAGTGAATCATACCGGGATGAGGAATCATTCCGGTCCGGACTGGAAGGGAACGTGCCTCTGATATCTAACCGGATTCCGGAACATCATCAGGCAGAATCAGGTGTTCCGGTCAGTGATGCGGGAGGTCACTGGGATCTCACGTCCGGCAGCTGGACCTATACAAAATCTGACGGTACACCTGCCCGGAATGAATGGTTGAACCTCAATTACAACGGACTGACCTACTGGTATGATTTCGATGAGAACGGTATCATGCGGACCAGCTGGTTCGATTACGGCGGCGAGAAGTACTATTTCATGACGAAGGAAGACGGATGGCGAGGCCGCATGGCGACCGGATGGAAACAGATTGACGGAAAGTGGTATTACTTTGACGAAGTTTCAGGTTCTTCACAGGGAAAAATGTTCCATGCCGCAGTTACACCTGACGGTCACCGGGTTGGAGCAGACGGCGCCTGGGACGGTGTTGGTACGACACCTGTAGGACATGAGTAAGGAGTTTAGAATGAAAAGAAAATTAATAAAAGGTCTTGAAATGCTCGTGATGGCCGGATTCATCGTTACAGCAGTAGGAACCAATGTCCATGCCACAGAGAATCAGGTCAATGACAATACAGTAAACAGTTCAGAGCAGAATCAGGTTTCCTCCGGAGGAAAGTCTGCAGATACCGGTAAAGACAATGACACCTCCGGTGGAAAAGATTCAGATGATACAAAATCAGGAAGT
>DGVW01000112.1 GCA_002396005.1 Oribacterium sp. UBA4274 | reverse complement strand
TCAAAGTCGTTAGGGTCATGTGCAGGTGTGATCTTAACAGCACCTGTACCGAATTCCATATCTGCGTGCTCATCGCCTACGATAGGTATCTCTCTGTCTGTAAGAGGAAGCTTAACTGTCTTACCGATGAGATCTTTGTATCTAGGATCCTCAGGATTGACAGCAACAGCAGTATCACCGAGAAGTGTCTCAGGTCTTGTTGTTGCAATCTCGATATATCGTCCTTCCTGTCCGGCAATCGGATAATTGATATGCCAGAAATTACCCTCCTGCTCCTCATGTATAACCTCAGCATCAGAAAGAGAAGTATGACAAACAGGACACCAGTTAATGATACGTGAGCCCTTATAGATATATCCCTTTTTATATAAATTGATAAAGGTTGTCTCTACAGCCTTTGAGCATCCCTCATCCATAGTAAAACGAAGTCTGTCCCAATCTGCTGATGAGCCTATCTTATGAAGCTGATTGACAATTCTTGATTCATACTCTTCTTTCCACTTCCAGGCTTCCTTCAGGAAACCCTCACGGCCAAGATCATGCTTGTCAATACCCTGCTCTTTAAGCTTGTTTGTAACCTTTACTTCTGTAGCGATGGCTGCATGGTCACATCCCGGCTGCCAAAGGGCCTCAAAGCCCTGCATCCTTCTCCAGCGGATAAGAGAGTCCTGGAGTGTGTTGTCAAGAGCATGACCCATATGTAACTGACCGGTGACATTTGGTGGAGGCATCATAATAGTAAATGGCTTTTTGTTGGCATTTACCTCAGCATGAAAATAGTTACCCTTCATCCACATATCATATATGCGGTCCTCAACTTCTTCCGGATTGTACTGCTTAGCAAGTTCCTTCATAAAAATAGTACCTTTCTATAAATTATATAAATCAGATTTTGGCACGATACTCACGTTTCCACTTTAATACCATGAGTTTGGCATGCTCGCGGAACGCAGATCTGCTCTTCTGATATATTTCATAAATCTCCATGGCACGCTCGTCGTGCTCAGCCTTTGCCTGTACATTATTATACTGAAGTTCCCAATCTGCAAGTTTTTCAACTTCAATATTGTCAACATATTTTTCAATAGTTTTGACGGATGGTTCAAGTTTGTTGATAAAGTACAGCTTCCTCAGAGGCTCCTCTGTATTGGTGGCCACAAAAACCTCCTCATAGAGATCTGCCGCCTTACGATACTGCATGACAGTGACATATGTTCCTGCAAGCTTCATCTGAACATTTACATCCACCTGCATGCTCAGTGACTCTTCATAGGATTCTATGGCTCTTCCGTATCTCCCCATATGAAAATATGTGTCACCGAGTAAATCCAAAAAAGCATATCTCTCTATATTACGGAGCTTATTATACTCCGTTTCAAAGCGGGAGATTTCTGCCTGAGTATAATAATTACTCTCTCTCAGTATCATAATGAGCAGTCTCTCCTGATCCACATCCGGAGACGCACTCAGATACTGCTCAAGCTTCGCTGCAAGTATACCCATATTCAGCTCATCTCTGAGCCACGCAGTCAGCTTGTGATCGATAAAATCTTCAGGAATGATAAGAGGATATCTGAATATCACATAACTCAACTCCTGAATGGACCATAAATCTATATCCAGCTTTTCATAATAAAACGGATGTCTGGCACCCTTGTTACATAATAGTAATCCCATGAAATTCCCTTATTATCTGATGATGTGAATGTCTATACACAGAACATTCACTGATTATGCATAACACATATAAATCTTATGTCACATAAACCGGTAACCTGTGTCACATTATTTATTAGACAAATCAATTTCTTCAACTATCTCTTTGTCCGAGGCCGGATATATATCACCAAATCCAAGATCCTTTACCGTAACCCTCAGTATATCAGCTTCAGAAAATTCTGTAGTCATACGTATACGAGTCGTACGGTTATCTCTCTCCGGAAAAGTATCCAGCATCATACGAAGTCTTATAGGTCTCTGCGGCTTTGTCACCGGAGTAACCTGAAAATCAATATAATCCTGATTGTCAAGGATCATCTCATAGCTTGTACTTGTATCGATCCAGCTCTCCCCGGCTCTTACTATAGGCAGGCTCTCTATCTTTTCGTTCACAATAACCTTGACGAGAACATCAGATTTACAGCGAGTATCGCAGAGTATGATATATTCTTCATTCTTGCCTTCAAACATGTTCTTAACATATATCTCTGCACCGATTGCAAACATACCGGGCTCTATCAGAACTCTACGTCTCTTACAGATATAATTCATGAAATTAGTGGCAAAATTGGTATCCTGAAATCCTCTGCCGGAAAGGAAGATGGATGAGTAGGAATTCTTCTCCATAACTCTTTCGGCTACAGTACTGAGTATCTTGTCAGCTATCTTTCCACCTGAGGTAGTCTTCAGGATATCCAGGCTAAATGCCTCTTCTTCCGCTTCCGATGCAACCATGGCATAACGTCTGGTTCCTCTGGAAACATGCATTTCATAATAATACAGGCATTGATTGTTAAGCTCAAACATCCCTACAGTACGATTGTACAGACTTACATCCTGATCAAGAACGAAATGTGCAAAGCTCTCTGTATGACTCAGTATGAAGATGTTTTTTTCCAATACTCCTGCTCTGATAAGAGCCTCTTTAAGCTTATATACCAGCTCACGCTTCGGCTTTCTTATGGAAACAGCTACAATATCTTCATCAGACTTATTGCTGTCCTTACCAAGCAGTTCATGGAAATAATGTGCAACTATATCCACTGCCTGATACTTGACTCTTGAAATTGTGGCTGTACCGTTTTTCTCAAGAAGGCTCAGAAGCTTATCCACTATTACGCCCGAACCTGAGAGAGTCGCCTTGTAGGCACTCTCACCTATAGTCCATATATCTTCATTTTTATCCTTGGCGATAACAGTCGGCTGAAATCTGGAAACTGTTTTATCATTTATACAGATGCACGTATAATCATCATTTAGTGAAATTCCTATATAGCGATTCACTTGATCATTGCTCCTTATCTTTATCGGTCAACTCTTTTGTAAAAAGTTCCTCGATAACTGACTCATTTTTCACATAGCGCAGCATAAGTTCGCGTAACTCTCGGTCACCTTCCTGACCGAGAAGCTCTGACATCTCATTAAGAATGTCAAATGTATCACCCTTGAGACGAATGTTGTTATCGGCCTTGATGGTTCCGCTCTGAACAATATCATCTCCCTTGGTTTCATCATATATCTGATACTCTGCCCTCTCTCTCGAGAACAGTGTGACAGGACGAACATAGATATTCTGATAAACGCGACTGATCTCTTCCTCTTCAAAATCACGCTCATCAGGAAGTATCCTCATGTAAAGCGATGGTCTTATGGTTTTGTCACCATGATATTCAATATAATACTTATCCATAACAGAATCAGGTATACGTACCACATCACTCAAGGTGCGTGTATACTGGAATACCATCTTGTTCCGGATAAGGATATCTATAACATCCTGAAGTACAAGCTTTTCATCACCTGTAAGCTTTTTAACTTCAGACATATGCTTGGACATGGCAAGGAGATATATCATAGGAACCTTATCCTTGTATCTCTCATCACTTATGATACCGAATATATCCTTAAATACATCTTCTGATATCTTCTGTCCATATATAAAATAATCTATTGCACGTTTTGTAATATATGCTCTTATAAGTATATTTTGTGTTTCAGGCATCTGTCTGTATGCATGATATACTTCATCAAGCCCATCTTCCGTACAGCTGAATATCATCTGAGCGAGAAGTCTCTCGGTCATCTCACTGACATCTGAACCTGTCTTCAAGCCCCTTCTTAAAATCTGAAGCATGTCCTGTGACAGACCATTGTACTCCTTCAACAGAAAATTAAGTATATTTTTGTCATTTGTACCCATCTGGAAGACCTGAAGAGCCAAAATCATAACTTCCTTCATGCGCATCATCTTATCATCCGAAATAAGATAACTTACAAGTTTTTCAAGATACTGTCTCTTGATATCAGGCTCACCGGTTTCCTTGATAAGTTTAAATGCCTCATCAAACAGATTAAGCTTTATGAAGGTTCTCAACAATATATCCTGACCTTCATGGCTTAAATACTTTATGTCTATATTTTTCAAAAAAACGATATCAAGTTCACTTATGTCCTTATCAGAATCCTTGGTAAACTTATCATGATAGTCAAGCACTACCTGCTCGAGATATGTGCGGTATGGTTTCGATATATCCATATCCTCTATCACCTGCTCTATGAGTCTAAGCTGTGCGACAGACTCAATACCCCGCTTCGCTATAGACCTGGCTTTTGACAGCTTGAGCATGGCATGCTCAGGAAGAATCTCAAAGCATCTCTTTTCAAGATTCTCTTTATACATGATACGTACCTTATCATAAGAAACGTCTGTATATCTGTTTCCGAATCCATCCTGGAAAAGCAACTCACTGTTCTCGAAGAAAATAGGAACATATGCCACTCCATCCTTAAGCGCATATATCTCTTCTCTGTCAAGCTCACGATACTTTACAACGATATAGCTCATGCGCTTATCATCGGTAGAGATCCTATAGGATCTGAGAATCGCAGGTAAAACAGAAGCTATCCTCTCATCAATCATATCAGAAAGAATCATCCTGTCATAAACCACACTCAGTCTCTGGTTAAACTCAGACCTGAGCAGCTTATCGATGGCAAAGCTCTGAATTCTATGCTCAAATCTCTGGTAGACGTCATCTGTCACACCAAAATTCATGAGAATATTGTAATACAGAGGAAGCTTCATATTTTCTTCTATAGTACGCTCATAAGCAAAGTACAGATAAACTTCTCTCGGAAGCTCTCCCTTCCATCCCTTAGGCATGGCATATATATAGTACTCATACAAGCGCGTAATGGTTGAACCCATCTCAATAGCTCTTTGGTAAATGTCAAAAGCCATTCTGTCGGTTGCACCCTCTCTGATGCATATCCCTGCTGCTTTTTCTATAAGCGGCTTATCCTCCACTTTCAAAGCGAAAACATCTTGTATATTACTCTCCAGTACCTTTTTCTTGTTTTCAATGTTGTTGCCTCTTATATCCATAGGAGGCTGTTTGGGATCCTCAAGTGATGCTCCTAAAGCTGTAACAAACTCCTGAAGAGCGATCTCTCTATCATGTCCGCGCTTCAGTCCCTGATATATGGTATAGAGTTTTGCATCGTGCATGAACTCAGCATCAGCAAAATCGTTATAATCAAAAACCCGTACCGCCAGTTCACGATTTTCCCGGCAGAGCCTGATAAAATCTTCTTCTGTGTTAAGTCCGGATATGATCTCTCCTGATGTATAAGAGGAACGGACATCAAAAGAATACGGAAGCTTAATTTCGCCTCCGTTCGATACAATATAAAGCTGACCTTCTACCTTATCTCCATCCTTCATCATGCGTGTATCAACCTCGCACTTGATTCTGGAACGGATTCCCCCAAATGCATCCTTTTGAACAGTTACATTGGGATTGTCTGAATATATAAGTCCTTTTAACAATATTCCATTTTCAGAAAAGAGAATCAATTCAAATTTAGCAAGCTCTCCAACATTAACCGTACCCTTAAATGACTTATCACTAAGTCTGAGTTCCGGTTTATCAAGTTCTACAATGCCTCTGGCTAATTTATTTATACGTTCTTTCATTCTAAAATTTCTCCGAGAAAATCTCCATGAAATCATATTTTAACACAGAAAAGACCCTTATAAAAGACCAATTCTAGAGATATTGAACCTGTATCATATCATTTAAGTGCACTAATCACTAAGCTAATTGAAATAAGCTGTTTTTCTTGTTATTATAGTTAAACGCATTATATGTAATACTATTATTATATTTAAATTATAACTATATTTTAAATTAAATCAGTATTTTATTTGCTAAAAGCGCATAACATTGCGTTTTCCCTTATCAATAAGACATATTTATTCAAAGAAGGAAGCTTTGTATGATAACAGAACCTATCACTTTATACAAATTAATGATTCTATACCTGTTAAAAACTGTAAATTATCCATTAACAAACAATCAGCTCAGCGGCTTTTTTCTGGATTATGAGTATACTACCTATTTCACACTGCAGCAGGCGATCTCAGAGCTTGATGACGCCGGACTCATAAAGACTCACCAGAGTAAAAAGTCTACGCGTTACGAGATCACTCAGGAGGGTTCCAATACCATAGATCTGTTTGGAAATGACATCTCTTCCGGTGCTGTTGAGGATATGAACCGTTTCTTAAAAGAAAACAAAATGAAATTAAGACAGGAGTCGTCCAATTATACTGACTACTTTGAAACAGAGAGCGGTGACTTCATTGTCCATGCAGAAGTCAGGGAAGAGAACAATATTTTATATGCCATTGATGTCAATGTTCCGGACAAGGAATCCGCAGAACGTATATGTGCCAAATGGGGAGAAAAAAACCAGGAAATATATGCCTGTATCATCAAGCAATTACTTAGTTGATCCTTCCGCTGCAGATGGTTCAGACATTTTCCGTTAATCAATTTATATTCTGATATAAGTGTCATAAGTCTTCCTCCACTTGTGCTTGCACAAAAGTGGAGGATAGACTTCATGACACGCCCCACATGGAGCACGAAAGGACGATTTATCGGCCTGAGAGTGCGGAATGTGGGAGGAACGCGGGAGCGCATAGCGCGAAGCGGTCCGATATCGACTTTTAACACTCACATCATATTTTTATACTTAAGCATAACAATCACATTTAGAAAAGCTTATAAAAAAGCAGACACTGAGAGATCAGCTCAATGTCTGCTTTTTTGATTTGTCAAAATCCGTCACTTTATTTTCATAAGCTTCAGGCTTTTTTCTTTTCAGCTGTATCAATAACCTCTTCAGGCTTTTCAGCGTCTATTCTCTTCTCGTCCTCACCGGTCTTAACCGCAAGAAGATGTTCTGCAGAAACAAGCTTTACGCAAAGTGTGAAAAGGTTTGCTGCTGTCTTTAAATCATCAAGAGGCGGGTATGTAGGTGCGATACGGATATTGGTGTCCTTAGGGTCCTTATGATAAGGGAATGTAGCTCCTGCATCAGTAAGCTTAACACCGGCCTTTTTACAATGATCAACAACAGACTTTGCACAACCTTCCATAGTTTCAAAGCTGATAAAGTATCCGCCGTTTGGCTTAGTCCACTCTCCGATTCCGAGACCATCAAGATTCTTGGAAAAAACATCCTCAACCATCTCAAACTTAGGTCTGATAATATCGGCATGTTTACGCATATGCTCAACCATACCATGGATATCTCCGAAGAAACGAACATGACGAAGCTGATTTACCTTATCATATCCTATTGTCTGATGCTTCATCTGATTACGTATGTCATCAAGATTGTTTGATGATGTTGCAAGAGCGGCTATACCGGAACCCGGGAAAGTAATCTTGGATGTAGAAGCAAACTTGTATACCATGTCAGGATTTCCTGCTCTCTTACACTCAGCAAGAATCTCAATTAGGTAGTCCTGATTCTTATCATAAAGATGGTGGATGCCGTAAGCATTGTCCCAATATATACGGAAATCCTTGGCTGCCGGCTGAAGTCTTGCAAAACGACGTACTGTTTCATCGTTATAGCTATATCCCTGCGGATTGGAATACTTAGGAACGCACCAGATACCCTTGATGGCTTCATCTTCTCTTACAAGCTTCTCTACAATATCCATATCCGGTCCGGTCGGAGTCATAGGAACATTGATCATCTCGATGCCAAAGTACTCTGTGATACCAAAATGTCTGTCATAACCCGGAACAGGGCACAACCACTTAACTTTATCAAGCTTACTCCACGGAGTGTTGCCCATAACACCATGTGTCATGGATCTCGAAATGGAATCGTACATAACATTCAGTGAAGAGTTACCATAGATAATGATATTATCAGGATTGTTCTCCATCATATCCGAAAGAAGAACCTTAGCCTCATCTATACCTCCGAGTACACCATAGTTTCTACAGTCGGTTCCATCCTCACAATACATATCAGCTCCGCTGGTAAGAGCATCCATAAGCCCCATACTGAGGTCGAGCTGTTCCTTACAAGGTTTACCACGGCTCATATCCAGGTTCATCTCCATTGCCTGGTATCTTGCATACTCTTTCTTCAGTTCCACAAGCTCCTTCCGCAGCTCATCTTTTGTCATCTTCGTGTAAGCTTTCATCTGTGGCCTCCCACCATTTTTATATTTGCTCCGAGTATAATCAAAAAGCCCGATGCATGCAAGCATCGGGCAATAGAAATCTTTATGGTCTGCTATAACTTAATTGTGCAAAAATGAATTTTATTTACTGCTCAGCATTTATCATGGAAGCAAGCGCCGGATTGTTATTAAGAGCCTCTACTCTTTTTTTGAGGAACTCATGCTCTCTTTCGGCATCCTTATCACCCGGATACTGCTTCAGATATGCTTCCACAATATCAAAGGCTTTCTGCCACTGCGCCGTCTTTTCATAATAAACAAACTCATTAAACAAAAGATCTCTGTCATTGGCAATTCCTGCAGCCTTGGCAGCCTCGATCTTTTCTCCTGCCGTCTCCGTATCATCGGCATTCAATGCTTTGGTAGCATCAGCAACCAGCTTTTTGGCATCAAGCTGAGTCTGGAACTTGAGATAAGTATCCTTATCCCCATTCACTTTACGCAATGTATCTATCGTCTTCTGAGCCGCGTCCACATCTCCGCTCATATACTCTGCTTCAGCCCGGTACATAAGTATATCGAACTGAACTTCCGTCACCTTGCCGTCGCTTAGTTCCAATGCCTCATTCAGAGTCTCTATGGCATCACGGTACTTTGCCTTCTCAAGCTCCTCTATGCCCTTTAATCTCATCTCTTCAACCTTTTTGGAAGAACAGCCTGTAAGAAGCATACAGCCAGCCAAAGCTGCCACTGCCAATTTTTTACATAATCTGTAATTAGACATTATGTATAACACCCGCCTTTATCAATTTTTACCGGTTGAGCCGAACCCGCCTCTGTCAGCATTTCCCAATGTTTCTACCTCATCGAACACAATATGCGGCTGATGCTCGATGATACGGAACTGACAGATACGATCATTGACATGGAGCTCTGTATCCCTTGTTGCATACACAGGCATGCGTATAATGTCATTATCACCACAATATGTCTCATCGATAACACCGAGTGAGTTGGTCTGTATAAGGCCGAAGTTCTTGAAGGTTGAACTTCTTGGTGCAAGAAGCATCTCGTAACCATCAGGTACCTGAAGTGAGATACCCATACTGATAAGCTTGAATTCACCCTTTTTGAGAACAACATCCTCTGCAACTCTCAGATCGATCCAATCGCTCTTTCCGGCAATGTACTCAAGCTTCTCGATTTTGTCTGAATGATATTTGATTTTAATTGTTTTTTCCATAATGCTCCTAATTTATTTGATTTTTTGTTAAAAAGCAATGGCCTATCAAGTCTCAGCTTTAGCGGAGTCTATATCATGTGATGCCTCAGTTTCAGCGTCAGCGGAGTCTATCAAATGTGAAGTTTCAGTTTCAGAATCACCTTCACCGTCATCTGAGTCTGCTGCAGCAACGTCCGATTCCGCAGCCCCCATAATATCTATAACCTCTTCATTAACTTCTTTCTTGATCTCATCTTCCATCTCCGGATTGAGATTTGGCAGATTATCAAGAGAACTTACTCCGAATCTCCGCAGAAATTCTTCTGTCGTTCCAAACAATGCAGGACGCCCCGGTGCATTGAGTCGGCCAACTTCATAAGCAAGACCATACTCTACAAGCTTATTGACAGCATGATCTGAAGATACGCCTCTGACTCTCTCAATTTCAGCTTTGGTGACAGGCTGCTTATAGGCAATTATAGCCAATGTTTCCATAACTATGTCAGAAAGCACAGGTTTTTTAGGATGCTTGGCAACCCTGATAAGTCCATCAAAGCAATCAGGATTCGTTGTCATCTGATAATGATTGGCAACCATCTGTATGATTATTCCGCCCTTGCGTTTCTCATACTTCTCCATAAGACGTTCCACAGCTTTTCTGGCGGGCTTTTCACCACAGTCAAGGGCTGTTTTTATTTCTTCGAGACTGACTGAATTACCTTTTGCAAAAAGCAAAGCTTCGACAATATTTTCTTCCATCAAAAGCTCATCACAAAACTCCCGATCTATCTCCATTGCCAGTTTTTTCTCTATAGAATCAAGCTCGTCATCTTCAATGGGCAATCTTAACTGTTCATTATCTTTCATTGTTTCCTCCATTACAGATCTTCAAGATTTGTCAGGTCAAGATCATCGTCTTTCTGATTTGGATCAACAACCTCTGTTATATCCATATCACCAAACGGCGTATCCTGCACAAGGGTTATACGTCCCATTTTCATAAGCTCAAGTATAGCCAGAAAGCTTACGACCACGTCCATCTTATCTTTCTTCTTACGGATCATATGACGGAATGAAAACTTATGATGACCTCGTACATACTTAAGAACATCTCTTATACGTCCCTCAAGAGATATCTTTTCTTTTTTGATAACACCAAACTTGGAACGCACTTTATCTATCGAATCATCCTTACGTTTCATAACATCTTCAAAAACTGTTTTCAGACTTTCCAGGCTGACATTTTTCAGAAGATCATCAAGGTCAATAGGAGGAACATATTTCTCAACTTCCTTAGGAATCGTAGGTCCTTTATAGTAATATCTGTCTGCATCATCCTCCCGTTCCTGAAGTATCTGTCCCATGAGCTTATACTTTCTGTATTCGAGGAGTCTGGCAACAAGCTCTGCTCTCGGATCAACCTCTTCCCCGGTTTCTTCATCCACTTCTCTTGGAAGCAGCATACGGGACTTGATCTCCAGTAAGGTTGCAGCCATGACAAGGAAATCAGAAACTATATCCAGATCCTCTTCCTCCATATTACTGACATACTCAAGATACTCTGCTGTTATCTGTACTATGGGAATGTCAAAGATATCAATCTTATCTCTCTCAATAAGATGCAGAAGAAGATCCAGAGGACCTTCAAATTTTTCAAGTTTATATGTAATCTCAGACATAAAATTCTTCCTTAAGGTTTGATTGTGATGAAACTTATCTCCGGCAGATCATTTATTCTTATATTAATTGAATGTGTACCCAAGCCTCTGCTTACAATAAGCGTTCCTTGTTTATACATGAACTTCCCTGCACACTCTTTCACCAAAAACTGAAACTGCGGAGTCATAAGTGCACCCAAAAAAGGCAGTCTGATACTCCCGCCATGAAAATGGCCTGACAAAACCAGATCAATACCATGATCGATTGCCTCCTTATAATAGAGCGGAGAATGAAGCATCATGATATGAAATCTACCATGAACAGTTTTTCCGACCTTTGATTGAATCTGTTCTTCTTCAAGTTTCTTTTTTTTCTTAAACAAAAGCGATTTGTAAAACTCAGGTGACAGCGTAAGTCCGGTGATATCAAAATCATCAAATGAAACAACGTCATCATCCAATAGTATAACATCCTGTAATGCTCGTTTATATCTTAAAGCCTTATCTTTTGTTATATCCTGTATATATTTATCATATTTTACAGTATTCTGGCAATCATTGAATCCAGCTTTGTCAAAGAGTCTCGACTCATGATTACCCATTGCATAATAAACTGTATACTTCTTTTTCAGGTTATCCAGAAGTTTAATGCTTACATCAATCTCATCTCTGTCAACATACCTTCTTGCATCATGAACCTTTTTAACAGTAATGAGATCACCACCTATAAGTATAAATTCAGGATCAAGCTCATCTATTTTTTCAAGAAGTTCAGAATTGTTCCGGCCAAATTCCTTTTCATGAAGATCAGATAAAAAGACAAAATTATGCTCTTTTTTCAATAGCGGAGAATGTATTTCGTAGCAAGTCACATTTAGTTTATTTCTCTCCCAATTTGATATAGTTATCAGCAATATGCTGCATATGAAAATCAAAAATATAGTAATAATCACGATTGATATTATCAAAATCCTACTCCTATAATATGCCCCGTTAGCATTATTTGTCTTTTAAATAACATTCTTTATTTTTCTTTTCCCAAATTACCAAAAAGAATAATGCCCTGTAACTGTCCATTTTATATTGTAAAGGATAACAAGTAGTATGAATTCAAATTTTGATGAACCAACAACATGTTACGAAAACATAATCTCTTACGCGCCATTTTGGCGAACACTAAAAAAGAAAAAGCTCTCGCAATACGATCTGATCAATAATTTGGATATTTCCTCCAGCATGCTTCAGAAATTAAGGAGAGACAAACCTCTCACATTGAAATCAGTAGCAATGTTATGTTCAAAGCTAAACATCCTTCCATCAGATGTTTTTATGTTCTGTCTTAATGGAGATAAACCAACTACTCTGTAACTATTACTTCGAAACAGTATCCCATCATGACACATCTTGCTTATTTTAATGTATTCCAGTTCATAAAAAAAGCGCAGGTTATAAAAACCCGCACTTTTTATAAACCGGATATCTTAACCGGCAAGCTGCCATCACAAGGAAATCCAAAAATCACTGTTTTTCAGACTCTTCCGCCTGAGCAGTAACATCTTGCGCTGCATATTTGGCTCTGACTTCTTCAAAAGGTGTTTTTCCTTCTGTATCTATTCCTGTTACAGAACTGCCTGTTCCTCTGTCAGATGTCGAAACAGAAGCTGTTTCCTGTGCAGCATCCTGCTGCATAGGCTCTTCTGTATATTTCTCAGGATGAAGCTTCATATCCTCTTCCTTCTGTACATCATGAAGGATATGAATGAACTCCTTACCTGTGATGGTTTCTCTTTCAATAAGATACTCAGCTATACGGTCAAGAGCAAATCTGTTCTTACTGAGGATATCCTTGGCCTCCTCGTAACACTCCTTAAGTATACGCATAACCTCGAGATCAACCTGAGTTGCAGTATCATCGCCGCAGTTCATAACTGTACGTCCTTGATTGAGATACAAGGATTCCTGAGTTGCAAGCCCCATAAGTCCAAACTTCTCTGTCATACCATACTGGGTAACCATAGCTCTCGCAAGCTTAGTTGCCTTCTCAATGTCATTGGAAGCACCTGTTGTTACAGTATCAAATACAATCTCTTCCGCAGCTCTTCCACCGAGGTATCCAACAAGCATTGCGTGAAGTTCATCTTTGGTATTTAAGTACTTCTCTTCTTCAGGAACCTGCATTACATAACCAAGAGCTCCCATGGTCCTCGGTACGATAGTAATCTTCTGAACAGGCTCTGCATCCTTCTGGATAGCTGCTACAAGCGCATGACCGACCTCATGATAAGAAACGATACGTCTTTCTTCCTGTGACAGGATACGGTCTTTCTTTTCCTTACCCACAAGAACTACTTCAACCGCTTCGAAAAGATCAGCCTGTGAAACCTTCTTACGTCCATGCTTAACAGCTGTAATAGCAGCCTCGTTCATCATGTTGGCAAGATCGGCACCAACTGCACCGGATGTTGCAAGCGCTATATCATTGAAATCTACTGTTTCATCAAGCTGAACGTCCTTGGCATGTACCTTAAGGATATTGATACGGCCCTTAAGATCCGGTTTCTCAACCACTATACGTCTGTCAAAACGGCCCGGTCTCAGAAGTGCCGGATCCAAAATCTCAGGTCTGTTGGTTGCACCCATGACCATGATACCCTTAGATGCATCAAAACCGTCCATCTCAGAGAGAAGCTGGTTTAATGTCTGTTCACGTTCATCGTTTCCACCATAACGTGTATCTCTCGTCTTGCCTATTGCATCGATCTCATCAATAAAGATGATACATGGTGCAGACTGGGTAGCATTTTTGAAGAGATCTCTGACACGACTGGCTCCGACACCTACGAACATCTCTACAAAGTCTGAACCCGAAAGACTGTAGAACGGAACCTGAGCCTCACCGGCTACCGCCTTGGCAAGCAATGTCTTACCTGTTCCGGGAGGTCCCACAAGAAGGGCTCCCTTTGGAAGCTTGGCACCGATGGCAGTATACTTGGTAGGATTGTGCAGGAAATCAACGATTTCTACAAGTGACTCCTTGGCCTCGTCCTCTCCGGCTACATCCTTAAATGTAACTCCCGTTTCCTTCTGCATATACATCTTGGCAGTAGACTTGCCTACTCCCATGATGCCGCCGCCACCGCTGCCCATGCGGCGCATGGTCATGTTCATAATTACAAATATGAGTACGAACGGGATGACTATGCTGATCATCGCCTCCATGATGTATCCTGAATTATCAGGCTTAGCCTTATAGATCTCGATATTGTGGCGAAGCATACGATCCACAAGATTTTCTGCGTCAGCATTGATCGGTACAACATAATATCTCACGTTCATCTGACTGATGTACTGACTGTACTGATCTCCCACAGTTTCTGTGGCTTTCTTCTGGAAATCCGCAGTAGACTTCGGATAGATAGTTATATCGGTATCTCCCCAATCTACCTGAGCTATCTGATTGCCATCTATCATGGATATGAATTCAGTGTAGCTCACTTCCTGCGTTACACCCGAAACAAAAAAACCTCTGATCAGAGTGTAAATAAAGAATGTAATGACTGCCGCGATAATAAGAATAATAAATGTCTGACTTGAATGATTAAATCTCTTGTCGTTACCCTGGCTGTTGTTATTGTCCATCTATTTCTCCATTCCCTGCCCCTAAGGGTATACTACTGCTGTTTAACAGTAACTATAATTATAAAGAACCGATAAACCAAAATCAAGCTAATGGCAGTGAAGCATAGGTTCACTTTTTCTGTTTTTCAAGAGTTCGGAATGAAGATCGGCATGTCAGTCTTCTATCTCATGCAGAAAGATACCTGAACGAAGTTTGGGTTCAAACCAGGTTGACTTAGGCGGCATGAGAAGGTTATGATCGGCAACATCAAGAAGCTCATCTATACCTGTAGGATGCATGGCGAATGCCACTGCCGGACCTACTTCCTCAATACTTCCGTCCATCACGTGACTGTAGGTATGCTGACTTACTCTCTTTTCCAGTTCTTTTACACCCCTTATCCCTCCGACGAATTCAATCCTTTTATCTGTTCTTGGGTCCTTGATGCCGAGGATAGGTCCGAGTATAAGCTCCTGCAATATTGAAACATCAAGTGATCTCACCGGATCATCCTTTCGTTCTTCGATAACATGGTCCTTGGCACGGATGAGAAACCATTCACCAGAAACATACATAAGCATCTCACCCTTTACTTTGGGAACAAAGGCTTCCTTTACATTGAACACCACAAAATTTTCCTCGATGCTAAGCATAAGATCCTCAGGAAAATGTCCATTTAGATCCTTAACAACACGGTTATAATCCATGATCTTTAGTTCATCATCCGGAAATAAAACCGAAAGGAAGAAATTAAACTCCTCATCCCCCTTATAATCCGGATGTTCCTCTCGTCTCCTGAGCCCCACCTTTACCGCACTGGCAGCACGGTGATGTCCATCTGCTATGTACGTGGCAGGAACCTCCTGAAACGTTTTTTCCAAAGCATCAACCTTTGCCTTATCAGAAATTTTCCATACTCTGTGTCCAATGCCATCATCCGAAACAAAATCATATAACGGAGCATTTGCCTTCTCCGAAAGGACTATATCCGAAATTTCCTTTTTGTTTCGATAGGCAAGGAAAATAGGCCCTGTCTGGCAGGAAAGAGTATCTACATGCTTTATACGGTCAAGCTCCTTCTCTTCAACTGTGTTTTCGTGCTTCTTGCAAACACCGTTCAAGTAATCGTCGATGGAACTTAACGCCGCAATACCTGTTTGTGTACGTCCATCCATGGTGAGCTCATATATATAGTAAGATAACTCCGTGTCTCTTACATAAGTTCCATTTTCAATTTGAGAGCTGAGAAGTTCTTTCCCCTTTTTGTAGACCTCAGTACTATACATATCATAATCTTCAGGGAACTGTGTCTCCGGTCTGTCAATATTTAAGAAAGAAAGCGGATGCCCCTGAACTGCGAGTCTTGCTTCGCTTCTCGAATACACATCATAAGGAAGTGATGCTACCTCTTTCACCACCTTGCTGTCCGGTCTTAACGCTTTAAAGGGTTTTACTATTGCCATGATATATACCTAAACCTTTCATCTTCTATGAGTGACAATGCTTCCGTCACCCGCACCATCATAGGATAACAGAATTTTCCGGAAATCTGTTATATTTAACAGAAACTTACGCCGTAAAGCTCATACTAAAAACAGCCGGAGAAAACTCCGACTGTTTTATCTCCACCTAAGTTATACCTAAACAGAGTCCTATTTCCAACTGTTTGATCATTATTTAAAAAACAAAATCAGAAACAATGCTGAATCTCATCAAAGAATTCCACCGATTGTAAGGAATAAAGGTGCAAAAACAAGTGAAATAACTGTCATAAGCTTGATCAGGATGTTGATAGATGGTCCTGATGTATCCTTAAACGGATCACCTACTGTATCACCTATTACTGCAGCCTTATGAGCTTCAGAACCCTTGCCGCCATTGTTTCCATCCTCGATAAACTTCTTGGCATTGTCCCAGGCTCCACCGGAGTTAGACATAAAGATCGCAAGCATTACACCGGATACAAGTGAACCTGCAAGAAGTCCTCCAAGAGCATCGGCTCCAAGTAAAAGACCTGTAAGAAGAGGTGCCGCTACAGCAAGAACTCCAGGGATGATCATCTCACGAAGAGCTGCTGTCGTTGAGATAGCTACACATGACTTATAGTCAGGACGGGATGTTCCTTCCATGATTCCGGCATCCTCATGGAACTGACGACGTACTTCTTCAATCATGGAATATGCAGCCTTGGAAACAGAATTCATTGTAAATGCACTGAAAATAAACGGAAGCATTCCACCGATAAGGAGACCGATGGTCACTCTGGTATCAAGTATGTTAATGCTGTCAAGTTTAACTGCATCTGCATATGAAACGAAAAGCGCAAGCGCTGTAAGAGCGGCTGAACCTATGGCAAATCCCTTACCCATGGCTGCTGTTGTATTACCTACCGCATCAAGCTTATCAGTTATGCTTCGAACCGACTCGTCGAGACCTGACATCTCAGCGATACCGCCGGCATTATCAGCGATAGGACCGTAAGCATCTACCGCAACTGTAACACCTGTTGTACTGAGCATACCAACCGCTGCAAGAGCGATACCGTAAAGTCCCATAGCCTGATATGCGATGAAGATACCTACGCAGATGAGAAGAATCGGTATAGCTGTTGATCTCATACCTACAGCGAGTCCCGAAATAATGTTGGTTCCTGCACCTGTCTCGGATTCCTTGGCGATCTCTTTAACAGGATTATAATCTCCGGATGTATAGTACTCTGTTACTGTTCCGATGATCACGCCAACAACCAGTCCTGTGATGACAGGAACTGCAGCAAGAATATTGCCAAATACGATGAGACTCGAAATAACAGACACAACAAGAACAATACCACTTGCTATATAGCTTGCACGGTTAAGTGTCTTATGAGGATTTCCGTCTTCACTGTTGCCCATAAGCATAGAGCCTGCAATCGCAGCCGCAAGTCCGCAGCCAGAGATGAGGAGCGGATAAACAACGCCTTTTCCGGCAGGCTGTGAGGCTATGCCGAGAGTAAGAGCTGAAACAAGTGCACCTACATAGGATTCAAAAAGATCTGCTCCCATACCGGCAACGTCACCAACATTATCACCCACATTGTCTGCGATAACAGCAGGATTTCTCGGATCATCCTCAGGTATACCTGCTTCTACCTTACCAACAAGGTCAGCTCCTACGTCGGCAGCTTTTGTATAGATACCACCGCCTACACGAGCAAAAAGTGCAATGGAGCTTGCTCCAAGTGAAAATCCTGAAAGGACTCCCACATCACCTGTCATGATGTAAATGATAGAAACTCCCAAAACGCCAAAGCCTGCCACACACATGCCCATAACAGATCCGCCTGCAAATGCAATCTGTAAAGCTTGATTCATACCCTTTGTCATAGCTGCATTGGCTGTACGTACATTGGCTTTTGTTGCGATGGTCATGCCGAAATAACCGGCAAGTGTTGAGAAAACTGCTCCTGCAAGGAAACATCCTGCAGTAACCCATGATCCTATGCCCAATCCAATAAGTACAAAAAGCACCGCTACAAAGATAACAAGTATACGATACTCGGCAAGAAGGAATGCATGTGCTCCTTCAGAAATCGCCCCTGCAATTTCCTTCATTTTGTCATTACCCTCTTCCGCACCGGCAATGCGTCCGGACTGAAATCCGGCAAAGATCAATGCGCAAACACCGAGAACAGGAGCCAGGAACAATAAAACATTAGATGTCATAATCATATTTGACCTCCCCCTTTTGTGCCTTCCTGTATATCTGAATGTCTGATATCAGAAAAGCAGATTAATTGGTATTAGATAGCTGACATCCGGTCTTGTTTGATAAAAGTAATACATCTAAACCGGTTTAGTCAGTCATAACTAACAAAATCTTGGCGAATATTTGTTGATTTCGCCAAGATTCTTCTTTAATTATACTTATTGGATATAAGTTTTAGCAATAATAAAATAAAAAAATTTCTTTAAATTCAATAAAAAAAGAAAAACCGTATCTCTTTTGGAGCAATTTAAGCTCTTTATAGCGATACGGTTTATAAACAATTCTTTACTTAACTTTGCGAACTCTCAATATGCCATCTATCTTACCGAGATTCTCCATACCATCCTCTGTAAGATGTTTGTCAATATCCATAAGTGTGTAGGCATAGTTGCCCTTCGATTTATTCTGGAGGCCATCGATGTTGATATCTGCATCACCAAGGGCTTTAGTGATCTGTCCAAGCATATTAGGTATATTCCTGTGAAGGATAGCTATACGTCCGCCACTCTGACAGATTCCCATATCAGTATCAGGGAAATTAACAGAATGGTGAATATTACCGTTATCAAGATAATCCTGAACCTCTTCCACCGCCATAACTGCACAGTTGTCCTCAGCTTCTTCTGTGGACGCTCCCAGGTGAGGAAGTACTACCGCTCCATGCATATTAACAGTCTTTTCGTTCGGGAAATCCGTCACATAGGTCTTTACCTTACCACTGTTCAATGCCTTTTCCATGTCATCATCATTTACAAGAACATCACGGGCAAAATTAAGGATATGTACCCCGTCCTTCATCCTGCTGATAGAATCAGCATTGATCATACCCTTTGTAGAATCCACAGCCGGTACGTGAATAGTGATATAATCGCACTTCTCATATATTTCATCAACTACTGCTGCATGATGAACATTACGGCTCAGATTCCATGCGGAACTAACAGAAAGATACGGATCGTAGCCATATACATCCATACCCAGATTAACTGCTGCATTGGCAACAAGAACACCTATGGCACCGAGACCGATAACTCCAAGCTTTTTACCCTTGATTTCAGTACCTGCAAAGTTCTTCTTGGCTTTTTCGGCTGTTTTCTTTATATCAGGATCGGAAGCATTATCCTTAATCCAATCTGCGCCGCCGATAACGTCTCTGCTTGCCAGCATGAGGCCTGCGATAACCAGCTCCTTTACGGCATTGGCATTGGCACCCGGTGTATTGAAAACCACGATGCCATGCTCTGCACACTTCTCAAGTGGAATATTGTTAACTCCCGCACCTGCTCTGCCGATTGCACGAAGAGTTGCAGGAAAATCCATCTCCTTCATATCTGCGGAACGAACCAGAACTCCTGCTGCACCATCAATTGAATCTACCAGTGTATATCCCTTACGGAACTTGGTTGTACCTACTCTGCTGATATTATTTAAGCAAAAAATTTCACGATTCTTCATTTATATTAACGGATGCCTGCATCCCCATAATACTCTGAAGTTACCCCTAAACTGCAAAGCACGGCATCCGCAACCTCCTTCTACAGGTATTAACTATTGTTCTCTGACTATCACTTATTGTTTTTCTCAAAATTGTCCATAAACTCGACAAGCTTTACAACGCCTTCCTTCGGCATGGCATTGTAAATAGATGCTCTCATTCCGCCCACGGTTCTGTGTCCCTTCAGGTTTTTGAAGCCTGCAGCAGCTGCTTCTGCGATAAACTTCTTGTCGATTTCCTCATCACCTGTAACAAAAGGAACATTCATAAGTGAACGATCCTTAGGTGCAACCGTACCCTTGAACATTGTAGAGTTATCCAGGAAATCATAAAGGATCTTGGCCTTTTCTTCGTTACGCTGTTTCATAACTGATAGACCGCCCATCTCCTTCAGCCACTTGAACACCAGTCCGCAAATGTATATGTTGTAGCATGGCGGTGTATTGTAGAGTGACTTGTTATCTACATGTGTCTTGTATCTGAGCATCGTTGGTGTGCCCGGTAATACATCTTCAGTTACAAGATCATCACGGATAACTACTATAGTAACTCCTGCAGGTCCAACATTTTTCTGAACACCGCCCCAGAGAACACCGTACTTTGTTACATCCATAGGCTCACTTAAGAACATGGATGAAACGTCAGAAACAAGTGGTTTGCCCTTTGTGTCCGGAAGCTCAGTAAACTTTGTTCCGTAGATGGTATTGTTCTGGCAAATGTAAACATAATCCGCATCATCACTGATTTTTAAATCTGAGAGATCAGGTATATATGAAAATGTCTTGTCCGCTGAACTTGCAATGATATTGACCTTGCCATACAGCTCAGCTTCCTTGGCTGCCTTCTTGGCCCACTGTCCTGTGAGGATATAATCAGCAACCTTGTTTTTCATAAGGTTCATAGGAACCATGGCAAACTGTGTATTACCGCCACCCTGGAGAAAGAGAACTCTGTAATTGTCAGGAACTCCGAGAAGCTCTCTGAAATCAGCCTCTGCTGTATCAATTATATTTTGGAAATCCTTGGATCTATGTGACATCTCCATAACCGACATCCCACATCCATGATAATCAAGCATCTCTGCCGCAGCAGTTTTAAGAACCTCTTCCGGTAATACCGCCGGTCCTGCACTGAAATTATAAACTCTGCCCATTTCTTTTTCTCCTTTTACAAATTATTGAGATCAGACATAACCGATTGTTATATCTGAAATTCTTTACTGTATGTTTTGGATATGTCCATACTATAGCACCAACAGGCTTTATCACATATATAAAATATTTTTATGTATTATATTTGATACATATTTAACGAAGCATATGCAGAATATATAAATGCCATCCCGGTATATCACTTAATAAGCTCAGCTATCTTGTCACCCATTTCATCGGTATGCAGCAATGTAAGTCCCTTTTCTTCCTTATCCATGATATCTCCTGTACGGAACCCCTGTGCAAGAACCTCTGAAACAGCATTTTCAATCGCATCCGCTTCCTTTCCTAAATTGAAGGAATATCTCAGCAGCATAGCTGCACTAAGGATCGTTGCAAGAGGATTGGCGATGTTCTGACCTGCAATATCAGGAGCCGATCCTCCGGATGGCTCATAAAGACCGAAACTATCCTCACGAAGTGATGCCGAAGGAAGCATTCCGAGAGAACCTGCAATTTCCGCCATTTCATCTGACAGAATATCTCCGAACATGTTCTCTGTAGCTACTACATCAAATTGTCCCGGATTACGTATAAGCTGCATAGCCGTTGAATCAACCAAAGCATTTTCAAGAGTTACATTCTCATAAGCTTTGGCTTCTTCTGCAAAAATTTTCCTCCACAGTCTTGAAGAATCAAGTACATTGGCCTTGTCTACCGAAGTGACTTTCCTGTTACGCTTTTCAGCTATCTCAAAAGCCTTCTTTGCGATGCGTCTTATCTCTGATTCCCGATATGTCAATGTATCCGTAGCCACTTCCTCACCATCAACTGTCTCTGTTTTACGATATCCAAAATAGAGTCCGCCTGTAAGTTCTCTTACCATCATTACATCGAATCCCTGTTCAGCAATATCCTCTTTAAGCGGACATGCTTTCTTAAGTTCAGGGTAAAGCTTTGCAGGTCTCAGGTTACAGAAAAGACCAAGGGACTTTCTAAGCTTCAATAATCCGGCTTCAGGACGTTTCTCCGGCGGTAGCTCATACCAACTGGATTGACCGACCTTTCCACCTATGGAACCCATCAGGACCGCATCGGCAGCTTTGCACTTTTCAATAGTTTCATCGGTGAGTGGCTCTCCGTAAGCATCAATAGAGCAGCCTCCCATGAGCACTTCTTCAAAAGCAAACTCATGTCCGTAAACTTCACCTACTCTCTCAAGTACTTTTCTGGCCTCCGCAACAATTTCAGGTCCTATTCCATCTCCCGGAATAGTTGTGATTTTAAAATTCATCTACAGTTCCTTCCTTTTTTAAATTTTTTCCGCTTAATATCACGAAAAATATGTAATATCCCAATACCTATGACCAGATAAGCCCTACCATAGCCATAACTCTGTTATATATTATATTACAATTCTATTCCGATAGTACAAATATATTTACGATATGACTGATATCACTTTTGTAATAGGATGCATGTGTATTCATATATGATATAATTTTCTCTGATTGATTAGTTTATTTACATACTGAGGATATATTTATGGAACATCATGAATTTAAATTACATTCTGATTATGCACCTACCGGAGATCAGCCTCAGGCCATTGACCTTCTGGTCTCGGGTTTCAAAGAAGGCAATCAGTTTGAGACTCTTCTCGGAGTCACAGGCTCCGGTAAGACATTTACAATGGCCAATGTCATACAGGCCGTCAAAAAACCGACTCTTATCATCTCACATAACAAAACTCTTGCTGCACAGCTATACTCTGAGATGAAGGAGTTTTTTCCGGAAAATGCCGTAGAGTATTTTGTTTCCTATTATGACTATTATCAGCCGGAAGCATATGTACCAAGTACAGATACTTATATAGAGAAGGATTCTGACATCAACGATGAAATCGATAAACTGAGAAACTCTGCCATGGCATCCCTTGCAGAACGAGATGATGTAATAGTAGTATCTTCTGTATCCTGTATCTATGGTCTCGGTGCGCCTACAGAATACTTAAACATGGCGATATCCCTAAGACCGGGCATGCAGAAGGACAGGGATCAGTTTATACGACAGCTTATAGATATTCAGTACAATCGTAATGATATAGACTTTAAGCGTGGCACCTTCAGAGTTATGGGCGATGTAGTTGATGTTTTTCCTGCCAGTGAAGGCGAGGAAGCCTACAGAGTCGAGTTTTTCGGTGATGAAGTAGATCGTATCACCCGCATCAATGCTCTGACAGGAAAGTCTACTGCCACCATGGAACATATTATGATATTCCCGGCAAGCCCTTATGTCATCCCTCAGGAAAAGCTTAATCTTGCCTGTGCTAACATCTTGAGCGAGCTTGAAGAACGTGTACAGTACTTTAAGGATAATGACAAACTCATCGAAGCTCAGCGTATCTCCGAAAGAACAAACTATGACGTTGAGATGCTGAAGGAAACCGGCTTCTGCTCCGGTATAGAAAACTACACGAGGCATCTGAACTTTGCCGAGGCCGGTGAACCTCCATATACTCTTATGGATTACTTCCCGGATGATTACCTCATCATCGTAGATGAGTCCCATGTAACTCTTCCTCAGATCAGAGGTATGTATAACGGTAATCTGTCCCGTAAAACAACTCTTGTTGATTTCGGTTTCAGACTCCCTTCTGCTCTTGATAACCGTCCGCTCAATTTTTCCGAATTCGAACAGAAGGTCGATCAGATGCTTTTTGTTTCAGCAACGCCGGGAGATTATGAGGGTGAGCATGAGCTTCTGAGAGCTGAACAGATCATACGTCCAACAGGACTTCTGGACCCGGAGATAGACATTCGTCCTACTAAGGGACAGATTGATGATCTCATTGCTCAGATTCATAAGGAAACTGCGGCTAAACACAAGATTCTGGTTACAACACTAACCAAACGTATGGCTGAGGATCTGACCAAGTATCTGAAGGATGCAGAAATCCGTGTAAAGTACCTGCACTCTGACATTGATACGCTGGAACGCGCATCTATCATAAGAGACATGCGTCTTGATAAGTTTGATGTTCTGGTAGGAATCAATCTTCTGAGAGAGGGACTGGATATTCCCGAGGTAGCTTTGGTAGCTATACTCGATGCAGATAAGGAGGGATTTCTTCGTTCAGAAACTTCACTCATTCAGACGGTTGGCCGAGCTGCCAGAAATGCCGAGGGACACGTCATCATGTACGCGGATAATGTCACTGACTCAATGAAGCGTACCATAGATGAAACTGTCCGCAGGCGTAAGGTTCAGATGGAATATAACAAGGAGCATAATATCACTCCTACGACCATCCATAAGGCTGTGGCGGATCTCATCGCAATCTCCAAGGCTGCAGATACCGATGATGAACATGGCATAAAGAAAGATATCGAATCCATGTCACATCAGGAGCTTGGCAAGCTTATCAGAGAGCTCACCAAGAAGATGCGCGCTGCCGCAGCAGAGCTTAACTTTGAAGATGCGGCAAAGTATAGAGACCGCATCGAGATGATCAGAAAAAGTCAGGAAAAGGAATAGTGTTTGTAAACCGACATATATTTTTATGGCTTTTTGAACTCCGAGCGGAAATCTTTCTACGAGAAGCTAGTATGTCAATTTGCTTATATATCCAATCTTTTATGTTTTATCAATAAGAAAATGCCCTTGCTTTTCAAAGGGCATTTTTTTATTTCAAATTGATACTTGACTTGTTTTGAATTTACATGTCCTTTTTATACATGACTAGGTATAGTTTTTATCATGTATGGATTCCGTTGTGGTATCCCAGGTCGGCTTACATCTCTTAAAGTGTCTGCGATAATACTCACTGTATATGATATCAACAAGGAACAACTGAGATATCTCCGCAGAGGTTGATCCATTCTGTAAGGTTCCTTCATTAGCTCCGCTAAGCAACAGGATGTCTGCATACTGAGTAAGCTGAGACTTGATGAATCTTGTGATAACTATAATCTTGGCTTTTGCCTGCTTTGCAAACTTGGCAATCTCTACCGTATCCTTTGTCGAGCCCGAATAAGAAAAGATAAATGCAACATCATCTTCTGTCAACGTTGATGCGGTTATCAACTGCATATGAGCATCCATATTACATACAACTTTCGGCTCAATACGCATGAACTTATTCATTGCCTTCATAGCGGTAAGCATGGAGGTTCCGACTCCAAAGAACACTATGCGCTTTGCATCAGTAAGAACATCCAAAGCTTCAGCCATCTTTTTACAATCCAGAAGGGAATATGTTTCCTTTATAGCCGACAAATTATCCTCATAAACTTTTTTTGCCAGCTTTTCTATATCATCTTCTAATGTTGTTGTTTTTTCATCTTCAGAAACTGCAGTTTCATTCTCACGCATGGACAATGATAAAAGCATCTTAAATTCCTGATAACCTTTAACGTTCATTGTCTTACAGAACCGGAATACGGATGTATCACCTACATCACAGGCTTCTGCAAGATCAGAAATAGACATAAACAAAACTTCTCTTGAATTATTTAATATATAATCTGCAACCTTTTTTTCTGCCTTGGTGAACTGATTATATGCTGAACGTATTTTGGTTAAATAATCCTCCTGCATTACTTTCTCCTCTCAAAAAGAACGTAAACTACTAAAAAATGTCCTCTCACAGTAATGATATCATGAGTGAAAATTTATTTCAATATTGCAAATATAGAAAAATATCATTTTCAAACCACACATCTATTATGTTTTTCTCACTTAATATGCAAACTTGTTTTTTTATTTCAAATGCTTTATAATAGTGGAGTTTCATTAATGATGATACTGTTTCTATAGCTTAACAGGATAGAGCGCAGGCCTCCGACGCCTGTAGTGACGGTTCGAGTCCGTCTAGGAACATAATACCCCATCACGATTGTGATGGGGTTTTTTAATAGCCGAAACCATCTGATTCCGGCTATCAATGATATACTTTATATAGTTTTCAATCAATTGACATAATAAACCATTAGATTTCCTGATATATCACGCTTCACTCAGCTAAACAGCATATCATATCTAATTGATCAAGGTCTCTTTGTTCCGCAGTTTGTACAGAAGTTTCCGTTGTTCTCGTGACCGCACTCCGGGCAGAACCATCCGGTATTCTGTGGCTTTGGCTTTGGTTTTCCACAATTAGTACAGAAATTTCCACTATTCTCACTTCCGCACTCACATGTCCATGAAGCCCCCTGCATCTTTTGAGGCGCCGATGTACCCTGTGGTGCAGCCTGAGTAACCTGTGGCTGTTGTGCTGCAAACTGCTGATTCTGCTGTGCCATACCATATAAGTTGTTCATGTTCATGCCGCCTGCCATATTAGCCATATTCATACCGGCAAACGCCATCATAGGACCTGTGCTTGTATTGTTGGCAGCATCCTTCATTGCCTGTGCCTGAGCAGCCGCAAGAGTAGCACCTGCCATACCCGGATCTCTTAATGTAGCATTAAGCTGCAATGTCTGAATCTTCTGTGCATCCTCGTCAGAAATAGTAGCTGAACTTACGCCAAATGCAGAAATCTCTACACCATAGTTCTTGCCCCAGGAGTCTGTAAGATGAGCATTGAGAGCTTCTGAAATATCATCTGCGTGAGCAGGAAGCTCAGAATATCTTATACCCTTGGCTGATACATCCGCAAATGCAGGCTGAAGCGCTGTAAGAAGCTCAGACTTAAGCTGAGAATCGATACGGTCACGAGTGAACTGATCGGTTACATTACCGCATACCTTTTTGTAGAAAAGGATAGGATCTGCGATTCTATAGCTGTACTCTCCGTGGCAACGCACACCAAACTCAACATCAAGGTTGATATTTCTGTCAATAAGACGGAACGGAATCGGATTTTGAGTTCCATACTTGTTCCCGATTATGTCCTTTGTGTTAAAGAAATATATTCTCTGATCTGTGGCTGTATCTCCACCAAAGCCTACACGCTTCTTCCATTGGTTAAAAGAATCAACTATACCCTTCTTGAGGCCACCGTAAAAAATCGAAGGTTCAGTAGATGAATCCCAAACAAACTGGCCCGGTTCTGCACTGACTTCAGCTATAGCGCCATTGTCAACGATAATCATACACTGTCCCTCATTGACAGCTATAACCGAACCGTTAGATATGATATTATCTGTTCCCTTTGTATTAAAGTTATTTTTTGCTTTGCGAGGTGTCCCCTTCTTCATGAGAACATTCTCACTCAGTGCATCACAGTAAAAGTACTCACGCCACTGGTCTGCAAGAACTGTATCAAGTGCACCCTTAGCAACCTGCAAAAGACCCATAAACAACTCCCTCCTCTGAAATTCATAAAATTTCTATCTTTTTATTTTTATATTATAAATCAAATTTTTTGCGGTCACAATATAATAAAAGTTGAATGAAATTATTTTCTACTTACAAAAAATAACCGTTTCAGCCCTATACCGAGCCAAAACGGTTATATCATAAACAAAGCTTTAATTTTCTTTTTCCGGAAGCAGATTAGTCAAACTATGCATACCTATACCAATAGTACTTAAGTTATGAAGCAAAGCACTGGTACCAGGCTGAATCACACTCATAAGGCCTAATGCAATAAGCCCCAGATTCCAATTAATGATAAAGTGATAATTGTGATTCACTCTCTTCATAAGACCATTGGAAATCTGTTTCAATGTCAACAGTCCTTCGAGATTTGCCCCTGAGATAGTGATATCTGCTATGTCTCTTGCAATCTGTGCACCCTCGGATATAGCTATACCTACATCTGCGGCACTGAGAGCAGGAGAATCATTGATGCCATCACCAACCATAATGACTTTATGTCCAAGCTCCTTCTGCTTTTCCACAAAGGATGCTTTATCCTCCGGTAATACCTCTGCATAAAATGCATCAACTCCGACTTTGTCAGCCACAGCCTCTGCAGTGTGCTTCGAATCGCCTGTCATCATAACTATATTTTTGAAGCCTGCTTCATGAAGCTTTTTGATGACAGAAGGTGCTTCTGTGCGAAGCGGATCCTCTATACAGATGACTGCAGCAAGCTTTCCGCCTATTGCAAGATAAAGATGTGAATACTCTGTAGAAATACTCTCGAACTTATCTTTTTCATCACGAGGCACATCAACGCCCTCATCCTCGAATACAAAGTGTGCACTGCCTATAACTGCTTTCTGTCCATCTATCAGAGATGCAATGCCATGAGCAACCACATATTGAACTTCTTTGTGCATCTCATCATGTGTAAGGCCCTCATCCTCAGCTTTTTTCACAACAGCATTGGCGATACTATGAGGAAAATGCTCTTCCAGACAGGCTGCCATGCCAAGAACCTCATCTCTGTCGAAACCACTGAATGGAATAACATCGGCAACTGTAGGTGTAGCCTTGGTCAGAGTACCGGTCTTATCAAAAATAAGCGTATCTGCCTCAGCAACAGCTTCAAGGAACCGACCGCCCTTTACTGTAAGATTATGATCCTGAGCCTCACGCATGGCTGAAAGAACAGATACCGGCATACTGAGCTTAAGTGCGCAGGAGAAGTCAACCATAAGGATAGATATAGCCTTTGTAACATTACCTGTTAACATAAAGGTTAAAGCCGTTCCGGCAAAGCTCCATGGCACCAGTCTGTCAGCAAGATTAGATGCCTTTGTTTCAAGCCCGGCCTTAAGCTTTTCTGAATCCTCAATCATCCTTATGATCTTTTCATATCTGGTAGAGCCCTGAGCACTCTCAACACGTATAATAAGATCACCTTCTTCAATAGATGTTCCGGCGTAAACATATGCACCCTCGTTCTTATGAACAGGAATACCTTCACCGGTGAGTGATGCCTGATTAACCATAGCATCGCCCCCTACAACAACTCCATCCAAAGGAATCTGTCTGCCCATATGTACGGATATCAATGTTCCTTCCCTGACCTGCTTGACAGGAACAAGAACCTCATCTTCTCCGCTCTTGACCCATACTTTTTCATCTGTAAGAGCCATGGAGCGTGCCAAATCTTCCACTGATTTCTTGTGAGTCCACTCTTCAAGTGTTTCACCGATGCCGAGAAGGAACATAACACTTGATGCAGTATCATAATCACCTCTGAGCATTGATGCCAAAATCGCAGTAGCGTCAAGTACAGGTACCTGAAGCTCTCTACGGGCAAGACACATAAAGCCTTCTCTGAGAAACTTAATAGACAGTATAGCTGTCTTAAGGTTGTTAACGGGCGTGGGAAGCATCACTTTAAGTAAATAATGCACAAGTATCCTTGTGATGATACGATCCCGGTACTGATTACTCAGTGCTCTTCCGGTATGCTCCGGTACGAGTGCCTTGATATCTTGAGAATCAAATCTGAACTTAAGTATCTCTCTCAGCAGAGTTTTTTTATCTCCCTTATATGTGACTGCTGCACTTCCTGTACGTTCATAAACCTTGGCTTTTTCAACCTGATCTAACGAAAGCAGATAGTATAAGAGCATATCCGCCTGCTCTTCGGTAAATCTTTGTTTACCAATCGAAAAACGGATACGCCCCCTGCTTTCATCACGAATGATGATTTTCATTATTACCTCCATGAATCAACAATGAGCTGAAATCAATCATACTCATATATGAGTCCGCAGATAAGTTTGGTTGATATTTTCAAACTTACTCTGACTTCTCTGCTGATTCAGAATCTGCGCAAAGTTCCTCATCAGTAACTATCTCTGCTGCTCTTTTGGTATTTTCATCCTTGGCTGCTGCAAGAACATCCTCTGCATTCTCCTGAAGAGTTGCTGCTGTGTCAAGTACACAATCCTTAGCACGAAGTGCAGCAGCTGTAGCCTGAACATAAACCTTCTTCGCATCCTTTGATCCGAGAATCTTGAGTCCTGCAGTACCGAAAAGAACACCTCCGGCAAATATGCCAACCTTCTTCCAGTTGATACACTCAAAGCAATCGCCTAACCACATAATATAATCTCCTTTCAAAATCACTAATATATACAGTGCCCGCCTGAGGCCCGAACCTATCAGGAACATCTACAGGTTCTGCACTTAACAATCCTCTGTATTATATTATAAAAAAAGAATTAATTGTTAGTCATGTCTATATTTAAAAGATTTTTTCACAAATTTTTTCAATAAAACCATCAAGTTAGTTTTGAAATTTGTACATTCAAAAGCTAACTATAATTAAATAATGCTAACCTCCACAAAAATAAGTCTATCCTTGACTTCTGCCGATGCAAAAGTCAAAGATAGACTTGACTACTAAAGATTATTAAAGATGAAATCCCGGAATAACCTGTGACCAGTCTGTAATGCCGATTATCGGTTTTGCAAACTCAGAAACCTCAAGTGACCTGACAGGATCATCTATATACTTAAATACTTCCCTTGCAGGCTTTGCCACAAGTGATCCGTCAGCGCCTGTGGTTGAGAGTCCGAAATAAAGTCCGTCCTTAGTCTCCCCTTCATTGTCCAGCTGACGCGAAAGCATATACCCATCTATATCCGGATTGTTCTCAACTATATAATGCCCATATGCAACTGCTGCTGCCTGCTCCATCTGTGAATCAGATTTAAGATTCTTAAGAGAACTGAAGCCCTGCTCAGTCATAAATATATTTCTGACTGAACCATTGTTATCAAGCATGTTGGCATTATGCATATAATTTGTGAGAATACTTAAATTGATATAACTTACAACCGGAGTTGTGATATCCTGCTTTACCTTATTGGACTGCTCATCATCCCAGAATACAGGGTCTGTAAGCGGATAAGGATATGGATGTATAGCCAGTGCCCAGTTTGTACTACCCTCAAGATCATCTAGATAATTAAAAGTATCAAGTATGTCCTTACCCGGATACTTACCTACAAAACCCGACTCGGCAGGCATAGTCCAATAATAATCCAAAGAAAACATTACATTGTCATTAGCAGCCACAGACTTTATAGCCGTGTAGAAAACTCTGAAGGTTCTCTGGAAAATTCTTGTATAATCCTGAACATTGTAATCACCAACGTAATTCCAGTACTGATTATTGATCTCATTACCGATAACCCAGTTTGTGATCTTACCATGGCTGTTATGACCGTTATATCTGTTTGCCAGAAAAGATGCCAGTGCCTTGACTGTATTGAAGCCATCCTCAGTTTCAACATTAAAGCCGTAGTATAATGCCGCAGCTGATGACTGTACAGCCGTTCCGGGTCTGTAAAGCTCCGGATGATATGTATTCCATCCATTAACTATGCCGGCAGTTACCGCTATTCCGCTGGAGCTCAGGCGGTTTATCTCCTGATCGAGCTGATTTACAAGACCGGAATCAAAAGAATATGTCTTGCCTTCATAGGTGTAGTTGATACCTGAGCCAAAAAGCTGACTTGTAGTTATCGCTATGAAAGCATGTTTGATATTCATATCAATGGCATCATCAATGATGTTGGGGTCTACCATGAGTCCCTTTTTGCCCAGATTCAGTGCAGGTGTCTGATCTGCCGCTATAGCCTCAGGATTGGATACAAAGCATCTGTTGGAGACGATATAGTATCCATTTTCAGTCGGCACAGCAAGAACAAATCCATCATATAATCTGTTGTTCCCGTCAGCAGTAAAAAGGTCAACCGTAAGCGTGATATTGCCATCGTCAATGTTTCTCATCGCAAGATAATCGCTTCTTCCCTGAAGATCCATCTCGTATGGCTTCATATCAAACAGATAAAGCTGCTGAACCTGTCCTATAAGCGCACTTGCATCAATTGATATATTGATCTTTGTGGGATCGTACGGATTTAATGTCACACTCTTTACAGTCGCATGCCCCGATACAACAGCTGAAGCATTCAAAGACTCCAATGTCGTATAATCGATTTTCAATGCGTTATTGTAGTAATTTCCGGAAGATCCTGTTGATACAGTATCCTGAACGCCGGTACCTCCTGCTGAAGGACTCTGTATCGTGGTGACATCAACTCCCTGAGCAATAACTCCTGCCGACGCAAGGAAGCCTGACGTAAGTGTAAGCGTTCCCGTGAGCAGCAGAAGCATACCCTGCTTATAAAATCTATTTATCATTTAATCATCCTCCCAAAGGAATTTAGGTAACAAATGTAAAATATAAAGCTATACATCAGGACTTATCAGGTCATAATGTATAGCTCCATAAATGTAATAAATATCTAAGGTGACTGCCGCCTCTAATTTTACCTGGCAACAAAACATGCAATATGCCGCTTACTGTCAATCACCTGCAACGGGTCCTGCAACAGTCCCTATGTAAGACTGTTCCGCCGCAGCCTCGGAAGCTGCCAGACTTTGAGACATTTTTTCAAATGTGCTGTCATCCACAAGTCCGAAATAGAACTCTTCATAATTACTGAGGCTCGGTCCGTAATAAGCCTTGATATAATAGCAACGGTCGGTGAAACGGTATGCTGAGCCATCGTTCACATCCTCATCATAAACCTCTTCCGGAAGCATGGTCACAGTTTCTCCCATGTGTACATTCTTCTTCAGTACACGATTGGATACTCCCATATCCTGACCATCCACAAACTCATTGATATAAAAAACAACATCAATATCAGAATATGAATCGGATATAAATCTAAAGGCTGCATTATCGCAAACGATATAAGCCTGTTTTGTCTTACGTGTCACAGGATCGTTTACTTTATACAGGATATAGTCACTGTCAACAGCTATATGTATAGGCTTAACAGCATTTTTTTCTTTTGATTCGTTATCTGCAAATGCCGTAAAGTTCATAGCTAGAACTAAAGCCGTGATTACAGCAAATCCACGAATCATACTTCTTAAAAGCATGAATATAAAGCTCCTTCTAAAGTCTTCATGTTTGTAAAAATCAATTCAACTTATATTTTTTTAATTTTTATTGATCATTTTCATTATAAATTAAAAGGCGGTTCCTAACAACAGGAACCGCCTATATGTAAACTAAATTTAAGACTATAAAACAATTTCTGTCAAATTATGAATAAAAAATAATCATAATATCGACCATTCAGACAAAATCAAGAGAATATCTTAACGAAATTCTTCTTACCTCTCTGTACAACAACTCCGTCCTTGAAATCCTCTGCAGTATACGAAGTCTTGATATCAGTAACCTTGCTGCCGGCTACCTGTACTCCGCCCTGCTGAACATTCTGGCGGGCCTCAGATCTTGACTTGGCAAGGCCTGATACTGCAAGAACGCCACAGATATCGATAGAACCGTCTCTGAAATCCTCAGCCTTAAGTGTATACTTAGGCATGTTCTCGCTGTCACCGCCGCCTACAAAGATAGCCTTGGCAGCAGAATCTGCCTTTTTGGCCTCTTCCTCACCATGAACAAGCTCTGTAAGTGAGTAAGCAAGCTTTTCCTTAGCCTTGTTAAGCTCAGCACCTTCCCACTTGGCCATCTCCTCGATCTCCTCGATAGGAATAAATGTAAGGAGCTTCAGGCACTTGATAACATCAGCATCATCAACATTTCTCCAGTACTGATAGAACTCATATGGAGAAGTCTTCTCAGGATCAAGCCATACAGCACCGCTTGCTGTCTTACCCATCTTCTTTCCTTCCTTGTTGGTAAGAAGTGTGATGGTGAGAGCATATGCATCCTTGCCCTCTTTCTTACGGATAAGCTCTGTTCCTGCAAGCATATTGGACCACTGATCATCTCCGCCAAACTCCATATTACATCCGTAATCCTTGTAGAGTCTGTAGAAATCATATCCCTGCATAAGCATATAAGAGAACTCAAGGAATGTAAGTCCCTGCTCCATACGGTTAACATAGCATCTTGCCCTAAGCATATCATTTACCGAAAAACAAGGTCCGATTTCTCTCATGAAATCAAGGAAATTGAGATTTCTGAGCCAGTCAGCGTTGTTGACCATCATCGCCTTGCCTTCACCGAACTCAATGAAACGGCTCATCTGCTTCTTGAAACACTCACAGTTGTGATCTATCTGCTCAATGGTCATCATAGAACGCATATCTGTACGACCGGATGGATCACCGATCATACCTGTACCACCGCCAACAAGTGCGATAGGCTTGTTGCCTGCAGCCTGAAGACGCTTCATAAGAGTCAGTGCCATAAAATGACCAACATGCAGAGAATCAGCAGTTGGGTCAAAGCCAATATAGAATGTAGCCTTACCGTTGTTAACAAGTTCTCTGATCTCTTTCTCATCTGTTACCTGTGCGATCAGTCCTCTGGCTACTAATTCTTCATATACACCCATCGAATTATTTCTCCTTAATTT
>DGVW01000005.1 GCA_002396005.1 Oribacterium sp. UBA4274 | reverse complement strand
TTATGATCTCGTTCGGAATGCCCCAGAGAAAAATTCCTAGCTTCAGAAAAATCATTGACCCAGGGAAAATCATAAACATATGCCCCGAACTTCTCTGCGATTACTTTCGTCCCATCCGTAGAACCACTGTCAGCTATTATGATATTGTCAACAAAAGGCGCTGCTGCCTTCAGGCAGCGTTCCAAACAACGTTCCTCATTTTTAACTATCATTACCAGATTGACGATCATAAACGTTTACATACCCTCTCTGCTCTTTGCACGCTGTTCCCGCAAAATATTAAAAACATAACCTCTGATGGCTGTCTCGCCGCCTTCAGTAAGATTCACAAATCGCAATCCATATCCGTTCTCACCTGACTCATCGAGCTTCCCCCACAGTACCATAACCCTGAAAGGTCTTTCAGTATTCTTAAAGGAATAGTGAAAACTAAGTTCCTCACCTATAGTCAGAGCTTGTGAAGTCACCATATATATGCCACCGGCACTGATATTGGTGATTGTACCGAAAAACGGAGCTCTGCTCTCTGTTTCAGAAGTGAACTGTACTGACAGATCAACCGATGCCCTGATGTCCTGCTGCCTTTGGATGATTTCAATAACTTCAATGATCTCACATTCGCCCATCCAATATTCCTGCATCCTGGGATATCCCGGATTCTTGTGGACTACTACCTCACATCTCGCCTTGATGCATCCTTTGATGTTGTCATTGAAGATAACATGTACATCTTTCATGCGGACATCCTGCAGCTTATCATCCTTAAAATAGAGTGCAGGATTGTTATTTATTCCGCTGACTACCCTTACACGATAATCCTTATCCTCATATTTAACTATCCCACTATGACAATCCTTTAGTATCATCTATAACCTCTGTCCTATATATTATCGTGCCATACAGTTCCAAAATAAGTATAAATCCGTAAAATATCTACATGAATCTAACTATCGAAATCAAAATCTCCAATGCTGTTTGTAGTGTTCATAAGCATCTGTAATCTGAGTATCTCTATAAGATTTTTGAACATATCCTTATCTATGGTTCCTGTATCATCATCTGTTGATGCTGTTCCACTCGCAAAGAGAGAACTGAGTCCGAACAAATTTCCACCTGACGCACCGCCGAGTCCCAAGGTACTGAGGAGTGTCTTAAGCTCACCTATTGTGCTGCCTTCTCCTATAAAATCTGTGCCTGTGACACTTTCTGTAGAAAGTATAGAACTAATGTCTATATTAGCATCACCCTCGAGATCTGCCATGATATTTTTTACATAATTCTGAGTTTCTTTGTATGGAGGTATACCATCATATTTTTTTACAGCTCCCGGTCCCGCATTATAGGCTGCAAGTGCCAGTTTCAAGTCCCCGCCGAACTGCTTAAGATTCTGTGCCAGAAGTTTGGCACCGCCCATTATATTCTGTTCTGCATCAAAAGGATCCGCAACTCCCAGCTCTTTGGCAGTTGCAGGCATAAGCTGCATTACACCCATGGCACCTGCTTTAGATACAGCGGTAAGATTAAAATCCGACTCCTGCTTTGCCACTGCTTTAAGTATCTTTTCAGATACACCGTATGTACTCGCTGCCTTCTTAAAAATAGCATCAAGCTTTGTTACAGTACCACTTAAGCTCTGTGTCTCTGCTGATCCTGAAGGTTTGATACCATCAAGTACATTTTTAAATGTTTTAGCGGTATTGGAAAGAATTATCGTTCCCTGAGGCCGTCCCTTCCCTGTATGATTTATTTCTGTAATTGATTCCATTAATGGCATCTTACATCCCCCTTATACTACTCCTTACTGCTCTGTCACCATACGTCCGTATGTATCAAGAAAATACACCTTACCTCCGTCATACAGATATCCTGTCTGCATACGTCCGCTGCTGTTGAAATAATACCAGAATCCGTTTATCAGTACCCATCCGGTACGCATATGCCCCGATACCGGATCCAGATAGTATGTGATTCCGTCTTTATCCGTAAGGAAACCTGTGATCATCTGTCCCGATGTATTGAAGTAATACCATTTATCTCCTATGTACTGCCATCCGGTAGCCACTCTTCCATAAGGATCATAATAGTACCAGGTTCCGCCGGGGTTATACCATCCTGCAGAACTTTTTTGATTACTATTATAGAGTGCTGTTGTACCCTCATTAGTTGTGGTATTGTAACCAATCGGCGTAACACCGGGTGATCCGGTATGAGAATTTACAACATCTTCTTCTGAAGTTACCGCTTCTCCTTCTTTTAAGTATTTTTTCTCGTCAGACGTCATAGGAATAGCTTTTACTTCATAATAATATTTGTTCTTAGTGTAATCTTCTATCTTGTCTGAAAAGTCAACCGTTGTGGTTCTGACCTTTTTGGTGGCTACTTCCTTATCATTTTCATAAAGCTTCACCTCATAGCCCGGAGCATAATCCACTTCCTTCCAAACTGCTTTTTTGAATTTATAGTCCCAACCTGCGGAAGTTGTGACCCCAAGTACTGTACACGGCATGAAGTAAACCTTGAGTCTCAGTATCTCTCCATCCTGTACCCTTCCGCAATGAGAGAATTCAGCGCCTTTTAGAGTTACCGATGATCTATTCCAGTTAGCTCCAAAGTAATAGCCTTCCCCCGCTGTGAAATCTACCGTTATGAGAACCTTGTTACCAGGTTTCCATTTCTCAGACTCCTTGGAATAAGACACTTCTGAAATTTCTATGTTACCTGTACTTGTTGTTATGGTAGGCACCAGTATATCTTCTGCATCTCCGTAATTCTGTTCAACATTAACATTGATTTTTTCAATGATACTTGAATCCGCTGCATGTACCTTTTTCGTACGGCTCAGAACAAAAGAAGCCACAATAAGGAGAAGCATAAACAGCCTTGCAGCCTTGTTGGATCTTCTGGCATCCTTTTCAAGTCTCTCAAGTTCCTCCTGTCTCTGCTCTCTGATTCTATCTCTATATGACGATTTTTTTCTGTTATATAGATCAGTCATAATCAGCCTCTCTTACTGTCTTATTCCATCATTGTTCACATAAAATCCATCGATGTAGGCATTGACAGCCATCTGTCCGCTGCCCGGATAGAAATAATAGTAATTTCCATCTATAGAATGCCATCCTTCGACCATAGTTCCATCATAATCACAGTAATAGGTTTTTTCGTTCCTGCGAACCCAGCCGGTGAACATGACGCCGTAAAGTGAATTATCTATATCATTCAGGAAATAATACTTGCCATTTTCATACAGCCATCCTGTATACATGGCACCATTACTCTTGAAGTAATAGTAGTGATTATTTATCAGACGCCATCCATTATTGGCAGTTTGGCCATATACCTCACCATTTCTGACTTCTTCAAGTGGAATAGTGTAGTACCAGTCTTTACCGTTCTTCATCCATCCGGTATACATTTCCCCGCTTTTCAGAAGAAAATATGTCTTTCCATCAACTATCTGCCACCCGGTCTGCATCTGTCCATACTGATT
Organism: Oribacterium sp. UBA4274; assembly: GCA_002396005.1. Classification (GTDB taxonomy): domain Bacteria; phylum Bacillota; class Clostridia; order Lachnospirales; family Lachnospiraceae; genus Oribacterium. The sequence continues at coordinate 2,777 of DGVW01000005.1, read as the reverse complement.
GAACAAATACCATCTGTCGTCAATTTTAGCCCAGCCCGGTCCCTGAAGTGTATTGTTTGATACATATCTGTAATACCAAAAGCCGTTATCCTTGTACCAGCCATACTGATAGAGCGGTTGGGCATTACCTCCGCTTCCTTCTCTTCCCTTACCATCAGAAACATCTCTATCAGTGATAGTAAGATCTGTGGACTCAACATATTCACTGTTTTCGGCATATTGTTTCTGCTTTTCATCTGTGAGTATGGTTCTGATCCTTACATAATACTTTCCTGCCTGTGTCATATAAGGATAAAAGTTATATAGAAGTCCCGATGTAGTAATGGTCGTAACCTTTTGGGAATCCCTCATAAGCTGGAGCTCATAGGTACCGGATGTATTGTCCGGTCTTGTCCATCTGATCTCCCCCAGTTTATTGTCATTCCAGTAAACATCCGTTGGTATATCATACTTTCCTTTGACCGGGTTAAGTTTTAACGTGATGACCAGATCATCCTTACTCTTGCTGGCACTGACAAATGTTCCTCCGGTTATGGTAACATTGGAGCTTCTGTAGCTGCTCAAAAAATAATGCTTACTGATATCCTTGGCCTTGAGTGTCACTCGCATGTTCGGAGTATCACCGCTCTTGACCCTCTGCCCTGCCCCGCTGGTCCATTCTGCTGCCGTCACTTCATAAGTGCTTCCACTTGAGTTCACAGCAACTTCATTATCATCTACCGAGGACTGCTCCAGGATTATCTTTTCAGGAAGTTTCCTTCCGGCTTCAAGCTTCGATTTAATCCTGATACCTACAGTATTGATGGGTTGGGTCGCAGCTTCAACAGGAAAAACATATATAAAACTCATCAGAAACATCAGCATCACAAGACAATAAGCTGTAAGCTTCTTTGAAGTCCTTATACATTCACCGGTATTTCCTTTTTTCACTTGCCTGACAGCTATAGTCGATACATTTCTTGTGGTATCAACCGTAAATATAAATTGCTTTAAAAATTTATGTAGCATTACCATCCAACACATCTCCTGTGACCAGATTTTCCGTTTCTTTATTTTTATCAGCAAATCTCAGAAAATACACATATATCTCTACCACAGCCTTGAAAAGCTCCGGAGGTATTTCGGCCCCAAGCTTAAGCTGTGTGAGGAGAGACGCAAGAGAATCATCCTCATACACCGGAACGCCGGCTTTCATAGCGGTTTCGGTAATCTTTTCCGCAGTATATCCCATCCCCGATGCAACTATCACAGGTGCACCATTTTTATCAGGATCATATTTTAAAGCTGCTGCTTTTTTCTTTCTTATTGAATCAGACGGCGACATTTATACCCTTCTCCTTGTCTTTTATTTCCGGGAACACTTCATCGACTCTATGACTTCTCGTCAAAACACCCAGCTCCATATTGCTTACTTTCAGTCCGTTTTGTTTCAGTATATCCTGAACATTACGTGATATATTGTCCGGTGTTTCTTCCAGTGTCGGCGGTACGAATATCTGCATGTTCACATTGCCATTGTTCACCATAGATATAAGTTCAAAATTGCCTACATTCTGGATATTGAACTTGATAAATATCTTCTGCTTTTTGGCTGCATCGGACTTCTCCCGCTCTGCATCAGGATCCACCCACATCTCCGACATAACATTCTTATCTTCGTATCTGAATGGTACCACCATATGAAGGAGTGGCATGTAAACACTCTCATTCATAAGAAGATGGTTCAGAACTTTATAGTACTTTTCAACATTTTCAGGCCCCGCACTACCATCAGTTCCCTTCTGTATAAGTTTTGTCAGCATCTGAGGGAATCCCGTAGCCTTTTCCGACTGAGGTTTCAGATTCTCCAAAGCTTTCTGCAAAGCCTCTTCCGGATCTCCTTTAAAAAACATCTTGAAATCCCCATTTTTTATCATCTTGGCAAAAAGTTGTTCCAGCTGTGTTTTATCTCCCTCCTCATACTTGACAGCGTATAAGGAAAACAGAACACTGGCCGTTCTGACTGCGCCGTAATTATGTGTACGTGAAATGTACTTTGATAAAAACGGGATGATTTCTTTATTTAAAACTTCAGTATTTTTTGCTGTGTCTCCGGGAGCGGCATCCTTGTCCAACTGTTCCATCAGTTTTTCAAAGTTCTCTCTCGAAGAAGGAAGGAGCAGGCTCTCGATGTCATCACCAAGAGACTCCAGTTGATTGAGCAAATGCTCACTTGACGCATAATTGTTATAAGATTTGATAAAATCAAGAATAGTTTCTCTAAAGGATGGTGAAATTTTCTGATTGAGAATATTTCGTAATCCATCGAAAAGTTCTCCGGAAAATTTGACCTGCGCCTGTTGCTGCGACTCTATAAAAGTCATGAGTTCTTCAGGATCCTTCGCCTCAATCTCTGTAAACAACTGATTGAGAAGTTCCTGCAGCTCCGTGTCCCCCATGGTCAAAAGTGCTGTTCCATCTGTGAACAAAAGCTGCTCCATCTCCTGTGGAAGCTGCATGCCTTCGTGCATCCTCTGCACAAAACTCGTATAGTTGGATTCGAAATTAACATTTCCTTCTCCGCCTTCAGGACCTATCTGTCCACCATTCTGGCCCTGCTTGGAGGGATCCACCTGTCCGGGAGTCACCACCTGCCTGTTAGGGTTAATCCGCGGTTGTAGCCCCGGTGTATTTGTGATCTGCTGGCTGAGTGATGATGTATCCTGGACCTGCAAAATATTTGGCATATTTATTTCTCCTGACAGTTTTATATCAAATTGTTCTTTTTATTACACAAT
>DGVW01000028.1 GCA_002396005.1 Oribacterium sp. UBA4274 | reverse complement strand
GCGATACATTTGGAGGACATTGCAAGGAAAGATGCTGCGGCAACAAGCCTTATGTCTGTTGAAATGCTTACAGATGTATTTGGAGATCTGTCCAAGCTCATGGAATCGGAAAAGAATCCAAAGGTTCAGTACCTGAAACTAAAGAAAGAGGGCAGAAAAATCCCGAGATTGTATATGGCCATCGGCACAGAGGATGCTCCTGAATTATATAATGCAAATATAGATTTCAGAGATTTTCTCAGGAAAGAAAATGCCGATTTCCTGTTCGAGGACGGACCCGGAAAGCATAACTGGACATTTTGGAATGAATATCTGGACCGCGGGTTATCCAAGATGCTTGGATGATAAAAAGGCCATGACTGAAATGGCAGTCTTGATCCCTTATTTAAGGGTGCACCTCTTGATGAGCCTGTTCTGAAGCTTTCCGATGCTCTGTTCGTATAGATGGGCTGTTATAAATAATGCGATAAAAGTCGCAACAGCAATGATGATAAACTCCTTACTGTAGGATATACGGTTCACCATGAGAACGTACAGTTTCAGTGAGAAACAGGTTATCAGCGGAAAGTGTACGAGGTACACGGAAAAGTTTGTTGGAGCAAGAGCCTGTAAAAGCTTTCCGGAGAGCAGCTTTTGAAGCAGCTTACAGTTCATAACTCCGAGTATCAAAAAGAAACTAAACCCCATTACCCAATAGGGACTCCAGATAAAAACATTTGCAATGGACGGTACATGATCCCTGAAAAACGGATAAACGATTCTGTTCAGTCCACCGGCATCGAGGAATACCGGAATAAATGCCATAAGGAAGAAGAAAAATTCATTGCAATGGCTTTTTATCAACTCATCAGTTCTCATGAGGACAACACCAAACAGCACCAGAAGCAGATGGAAAAAGTTTGGCTCCGGAAGGTGCCCAAAAGTCAGGAGCAAAGCTATGAGACACATGAAATCAAATATAAGAAGATTTCTGACATTAGCTGTTTTTTCTAAAAGCTCTCTTATGTAGTTATAAACAAAAATCAGACAGGTCCCGCCAAATATATACTTCATCATCCACAGAGGTCCGTTGAGATCTCCGCTCATAGTGAGAGAGGACTTGATAAGCTCTCCAACAGTTGGTGCGTGATTGTAATAAGTTCCTACCCAACTGTTATGAAGCAGCTGACTGGATATCTGAGTCGGAAAACCGATAGTATAGTAGGTTATAAATACAATAAGATTTATAAAGAAAAACGGAATCACAAATCTAATATATCTGTTCAGAAATTGAATCAAGAGGTCTTTTAGGCTCTTGATTTTTTTATGTGCAGCCAGATAACCTGATAAAATGCAGAAACCGTATAGCGCAAGGTTAGAATCCACCAGTATCGAAAATGGCGGATGGAACAGCGCCTGCAGTTCCGTCCTGAGATCCGGTTTTACTTCACACATGGTCCAGAAGACTCCCGTGAAGTGAGTCCAGAAGATCATGAGACAGAAGATATATTTAAGTGAATCGAGATAGATAAGCCGTGTGGCTTGTTTTGTATTTTTCATTGAAAGCTTTCTCCTAAAAAATCATCATATAAACTCTACTAAAATTAGTGAGACTTGGCAATGTGTTACTGTTTTGACACATATATCAATATAAGGTAGAATTGGAAAGATTTAAATCAGACCTGTATGAATGTGAGGAGCTGTTATGCTTCAGAATACAATGAAAAAAATTAAAATCCACCATGTCTACTTTGCCGTGGTCCTGTGGCTTGGGATAATGTTTATGGCGGTGCTGCCTCCACTGTCAGCGCCGGATGAGGTGCTCCATTTTGTCGGTTCCTACGAGCTGTCCAACAAGATCATGATGAAGACGCCGAGAGATGAGGATGGCAATATCATCATCCGTAAAGAAGACGAGTATATAGTCAACTGGCCCGGAGATAATGATCTGACGAGGGCAACAGTTCTCGGGCAGGTACTCAGCCGTCCGGTGTATGAAGATATGTATGGACACGGACTGGCTCCGGCAACTCAGGAAGGAGACAGCATTACCCTTCAGCAGCCGGTGAAAACAACACCTTTTGCATACCTCATGCCGGCTCTCGGAATCAGTATAGCGAGACTCATAAACCTGAATTATGTGGGACTTTTGTTCCTGGGCAGATTTATGAACCTGCTTCTATTCGCTGTAATGGGAGCGCTTGCTGTAAGACGTACACCGGTAGGAAAGAAAGTTTTCTTCGCAGTTTCGCTGTTCCCTATGACGCTGGAACTTGCGGGAAGCTACAGCTATGATTGTTTCATCATGGCCATGAGCTTCTATCTTGTGGCGGTGATCCTCGATCATAGTGTGAAGCCTTTGCGGGAAAAGATAAGTTTACGTGATATGCTTGAGATGGCCGCGCTGGCGATTCTCTTGTCGCCTTGCAAGATGATCTACTCAACACTGTTCCTTTTATGCCTTATGATTCCTGTCTCAAGGTGGAAAAAACCGTCACTCCTTAACTGGGGGCTGACTGTAGGCGTCATCGGAGTGCTGATAGTAGGTTCCATAGCAGCAGTCAATCTCCGGGAGATGCTCCGTTATGTTAATGCTTCCGGTGTGACACAGGCACCGGAATTTACTTCCGCAGGCGAAGTGAACACAGTGAAGCTGCACGACCTTCAGGAACTTATAAACGATAAAACACTTATCTTTCGTATCATCAGAAATACCTTCCAGATCCTCGGAGGCGAATATCTCGGTACGACCGTAGGCATGTGGCTGGGAGCTTTTGATAGAGGATTAAGTTTAAGCAGTCTGCAGATCGGAGGGTTCTGGGGTGCAGCAGTAGTGACAGCACTTTTTGGACATAAGGGAGAAGCGCGGCTCAAAGTATGGAACAGATTGCTTATGGCCGGTACAGCAGTACTTCTTACATTTATACTACTGACCAGCATGCTGCTATCTTTTACTCCGGCAGATACCTTTTATATCCTCGGAGTACAGGGACGCTACTTCCTGCCATATCTTCCGGTGCTTCTTATAGCACTTGGATCCGGAAGAATTGATGAAATCGCAGGAAGATACAAAGCGGCAGAAGCATTAGCCGCAGCAGCACTTCTGCTGGAAATCATGATGAACTTTAGTGTACTTTACAGCTGCTTCCAAACCGTCATGAATCGTGTAGGATAGGGATAGCAGCGTCACCAGGTTATGAATGGTGTAGGATATTGAAAGAAGTAGTGTTATAATTAACTTTCAAAATTTTTACAGGAGCGTTTGTGGGGCTTTTTGCCCCGAAAATATATGAAACATTTAAAAGCACTTTTAAAGGATATCATCGAGAGAAGGAGGATGATTCTGGATCTTGCCAAATCTGACTTCCGTAAACGATTTGTAGGATCCTATTTCGGAATCATCTGGATGTTTGTTCAGCCGCTTGTAACAGTGGCGATTTATGCCTTTATCTTCGGACCTTACGGATTCAAGTCGGCACCGCCGGTTCCGAACACAAGCTATGTTATATGGCTGATACCGGGACTTGTGCCATGGTTCTACTATAGTGAAGCCATGAATACCATAACTGGGGTACTTCATGAGTACAACTATCTCGTGAAAAAGGTAGTGTTTCCGGTGGAGCTTCTTCCTATCATAAAGCTGGCATCCTGCTTTTTTGTACATCTTTGCTTCATTGTTATCATGGTTATAGCATACCTTTTGTCAGGAAAGCTCCCGATGATCAGCTGGATACAGATTTTTTACTACAGCTTTGCGGCATCCATGCTTGCTCTCGGGTTAGGTTATCTTACCTCAGCGGTTAATGTTTTCTTTAAGGATATGCAGCAGATTGTGGGGATAATGCTTCAGTTTGGCATATGGATGTGCCCTATCATGTATGATGAGACCTTGTTTACGTCGAGGGCGCCATGGATAGGAACTGTTCTTAAGCTGAATCCGTTTTATTACATCGTAGCCGGGTATCGTGATTCCATGCTGACAGGAGATCCCTTCTGGATGCGTCCGACATTATCAGTGTATTTCTGGGTAGTTACCCTGACGGTATTTTTTGTGGGACTCAGCTTCTTTAAGCGTCTGCGTCCGCATTTCTCGGATGTACTGTAAGCCGGTGTACGAGCATTTCGAAAGAAGCAGTCTGGTTTCAGGGATGAAATCAGGGAAACAAATTTGGAGGATTATATGTTACATACAATTGTTGTTGTTACACTTATTTTTATATTCCTGACTATTGGAGATATGATCAACCGCGGCAGGATAGAAGCCATAGAGGATCAGAAGGAGAGAGGAATTGCTGCACTGGAGCTGGTGCAGAAGATCTTCCATAAAATTTTGAAAGCAAGTGGAGTGACCTATGAGGTAGAAGGTATGGAAAATCTTACAAGCATACCTAAGGACGAGGGCGTTATGATCGTTGGCAATCATAGATCCTATTTCGATGTAGTTATCGGCTATACACTTGTGGATCGTCCAACAGGATTTATCGCCAAGAAAGAGATGGAGAAGATCAAACCTCTTGCAAGATGGATGGACTATGTATGCTGTCTTATGATTGACCGTGATAACCTGAAACAGTCACTTAAAGTCATCATCACCGCTATAAAGTATGTGAAATCGGGTATTTCCATCTGGATCTATCCTGAAGGAACACGTTCAGAAGGAGAGACAGAAGAAGATATGCTTCCATTCAAGGAAGGCTCCTTCAAGATTGCCGAGAAGACAGGCTGCAAGATAGTGCCTGTTTCCATGATCCATACAAGAGAAGTTCTGGAAAATCATTTCCCTTTCATCAAGCCGACACACGTTAAAGTAAAGATAGGAAAACCTATTCTCTTAAGTGATCTTACCGATGAAGAAAAGAAACATGTCGGAGAGTATGCAAGAAATGCCGTACTCGAAGGTATAAAAGAACTTAAAAAGAAAGAAATGGAGACTCTGTAATTCAGAGCCTCTATTTTTTTACAACTATGAAAATCCTTCTTTCCTGAACTCCGCCCCAAATTGACATAAAATCGTTGATGAAGATAACCTAAATTAGTATGCTATATGAAATGACTACACATTTCATAACAAAGAGGAGTCCCGACAGATGGAGAACAAAGAGACATTACTGGATATCAGAAACAAGCTTGATGTCATAGATAAAGAAATCACTAAGTTATATAAGGAACGCATGGATCTCTGTGCACATGTAGCAAGAGTAAAGATAGAGAGCGGTAAGGCCGTTTTTGATCCAAAAAGAGAGCAGGAGAAGCTGGATACTGTAGCATCCTTCCTTGATGATGATTTCAACAAAAAAGGAATCAGAGAACTCTATCAGCAGATCATGACCATATCCAGACGACTTCAGTTCGGTATCATGACAGAACACGGATATCAGTTTGATTCAGGCTATAAGAAGGTTTCCGCCTATGATAAAAAAGGCAAGAAAGTGGTGTATCAGGGCATTAAAGGGGCTTATGCAGAACTTGCAGCGAAGCATTGTTTCCCGGAAGGAGCTGACTTTTTTAATGTCAAGACCTGGAAAGATGCGGCTCGCGCAGTTTTGAGCAGCGAAGCTGACTATGCAGTGCTTCCGATAGAAAATTCAAGTCACGGAGTCGTTCCGGATAACTTTGACCTTCTTCTCAGGTTCCCGGAGCTTGCCATCGCCTTTGAGGTGGATCTCAAGGTTGAGCATGCGCTAATGGGTGTGCCGGGTGCGGACCTCACCGACATAAAGGAAGTTTATTCCCATCCTCAGGCACTTGGTCAGTGCAGTGACTTCTTTGATGAGCATAAGGATATAAAGCCGATACCTGTTATAAATACGGCAGTTGCTGCCAAGTATGTCAAGGATCACGGAGATAAATCTGTAGGAGCCCTTGCATCGGAAGCTGCAGCAGAGCTTTATGGCCTGAACATTATCAAAAGATCGGTCAACCAGCAGAAGACCAATACCACAAGATTTATAGTTATCAGTAAGGAACATACTTATACAGAGGATTCCAAAAAGATCAGTCTCTGCTTCGAGACTGCACATAAGCCGGGTGCCCTCTACAATATACTGGGCAATTTCCTCTTTAATGATGTGAATATGACTATGATCTCTTCCCGTCCTGTGCCGGAGCGTCCTTTTGAATACAGGTTCTTTGTGGATATAGAGGGAAGACTGGATATGCCGAATGTCATAAATGCACTTTTCGGAATGGGAGATATGGTCACGGAACTTCGCATTCTGGGAAATTACTGATAAAAATTTTCTTCATAATAGGTTATAATAAGAGTTATATAAGTCATAAATTTAATTATTTGCACCTGCCTCTGCAGGTGCGTAAGACTTGATTGTTGGCCGATATTGTCCATCTACAGGAGACGATGACTATGGCAATTAATGAAAAAAATGTTTTTGACCCCGGAAATTATACAAATCGAGAGCTTAGCTGGCTTGATTTCGATGCACGTTGCTTGAATGAAGCCAGAGATCATGATGAGCCTTTGTTTGAGAGACTTAAATTTCTGAGTATTACTGCGTCTAATCTGGATGAATTCTTCACTGTAAGAGTTGCTTCCTTAAGGGATCAGGTCAATGCCGGATATCAGAAAAAGGATATAGCGGGAATGACAGCCGAGCAGCAGCTCACAGCAATCTCGGACAAGGTTCATGACTTTATGAATATGCAGTACTCGACCTATAACAGATCCATACTGCCGGCACTTCGTAATCAGGGGCTCTATGTGATATCAGAGCATGAGAAGCTTACGGAAAAGGAAGCGGCCTACGTAGACAGGTTTTTTATGGAACAGGTGTATCCGGTACTCACTCCGGTGGCTGTTGATTCATCGAGACCATTTCCGCTTGTCATCAACAAGACGCTCAATATTGCCGCCCTTGTAAAACCTAAAAAGATGAAAGGCAAGAGCATTACCGGTAAGAAACATAAGAAGGCAGCGGGACTGGACGTTGCTATAGGTGATTATGAGTTTGCTATGGTTCAGGTGCCTAATATGCTTCCTCGTATTGTGGAGCTTCCTGATGAGACATTGGAAAACGGAAAGAAGCAGAGGGTTATCATACTGTTGGAGGAAATCATCGAGCGTAATATGGCGCTTCTGTTTGCCAATTATGATATAGTTTCAACGCATATTTTCAGAATCATGCGTAATGCTGACCTTGATATAGATGAGGAAGAGGCAACTGATCTTCTGGAGGAGATCAAGAAGCAGCTTAAGCAGCGCCGTTGGGGAGAGGTCGTTCGTCTTGAGGTTGAAGATACTATAGATAAACGTCTTCTCAAGGTTCTGCGTAAGGAACTGGAACTTGAAAGTAAGGAAGATATATACAGGATAAACGGTCCTTTGGACCTTACCTTCCTTATGAAGGTATACAACATGGATGGCTTCGACTATCTGAAGACACCTGCGTATGAGCCGCAGCCGGTTCCTGCCCTCTGCAATGAAGAATCGATCTTCAGTGCTATCCGTAAGCAGGATATATTTGAGACTGTGCCGTATGAAACCTTTGATCCGGTGGTAAGACTCATAAAAGACGCTTCCAAGGATCCTAAAACTCTTGCCATCAAAATCACTCTGTACAGAGTTTCGGGAAACTCACCTATAGTCAAGGCTCTTGAAGAGGCTACCAACAACGGTAAGGACGTCACGGCACTGGTTGAGCTTAAGGCAAGATTTGATGAGGAAAACAATATCCAGTGGGCAGAACGCCTTGAAAAGGCCGGATGTCATGTTATCTATGGGTTGGTAGGTCTCAAGACTCACAGTAAGATCGCCCTTGTTGTCCGGAAAGAGGATGACGGTATCAGAAGATATGTTCATCTTGCAACAGGAAACTACAATGACAGCACCGCAAAGCTGTATACGGATCTCGGTATCTTTACCTGTAAGCCTTCATTTGGAGAGGATGCTTCCAATTTCTTCAATATGATTTCCGGATATTCTGAGCCGGAGAACTGGAATGAACTGGTGGTTGCGCCATTATGGCTCAGAAAATGGGTATTGAAAAAAATCCGTAAGGAAATAGAGAATGCAAAGAAAGGCCTTCCTGCTACAATAACAGCTAAGATGAACTCACTATGCGATGCTGAGGTTATAGGAACTTTGTACGAAGCCAGTCAGGCAGGAGTTCGGATCAATCTTATAGTACGAGGCATTTGCTGCCTCAGAGCCGGAGTGCCAAAGCTCAGTGACAATATCCAGGTTCGCTCTATAGTCGGATATTTTTTAGAGCATGCAAGGATTTTTAGATTTGAGAATGCCGGCGAACCGGAGTATTATCTTGGAAGTGCAGACTGGATGCCGAGAAATCTTGACAGACGTATCGAGATAGTGTTCCCGGTACATGAAACTGAGATAAAGAAAAGACTTCAGCATATACTTGATCTGGAGCTTGCTGATAATGTCAAAGCTTCTATCATGGATGAGAAGGGAGAGTACCATCATCCTGACCTGAGGGGTAAAAAGCAGATCAATTCTCAGATCATCCAGTGCATGGAGGCCGTTCAGCAGACCCAAATGCTGAAAAAGGCGGAGAAATCAAAACGACATACATTTATACCGCGTAAAAAGTAAAGGAGTAGTTATGCCACAGATTAATATTCTTGTAGTAGATGATGAAAAGGAGATTGCCGAGCTCGTTGAGATATATCTGGTAAGTGATGGTTATAAGGTTTTCAAAGCCTATAATGCTGAAGATGGTTTAAAGATTCTTGATGAGCAGGAAATCCATCTTGTGCTCCTTGATATTATGATGCCGGGGATGAACGGTCTTGAGATGTGTAAGAAGATTCGTGAGAAGTCCAATATTCCTGTTATCATGCTTTCTGCAAAGTCAACAGATCTTGATAAGATAGTAGGGCTTACAGGCGGTGCTGATGATTATGTTACAAAGCCTTTTAATCCGCTTGAGCTTACAGCACGTGTAAAGTCACAGCTTCGCAGATATACACAGCTCAATCCTAATGCCTCCAACCAGTTCACAAACAACGAGATCACAATCCGCAATATGGTCATCAACAAGGATAATCACAAGGTGGTTATAGACGGAGAGGATATAAAGCTTACTCCTATTGAGTTTGACATTCTTTTCCTGCTTGCTTCTCATCCGGGCAAGGTTTTCTCAACAGATGAGATTTTTGAAAAGGTTTGGAACGAGAAGGTTTATGAGGCTAACAATACTGTTATGGTACATATCCGTCGTCTTCGTGGAAAGATGAAGGAAGATAGCAGAGAGAACAAGATCATTACAACCGTTTGGGGTGTTGGTTACAAGATTGAAAAATAATTTTAAGCCGGACGGAGCTCTGCACTGCTGCAGTGGTTCGCCCGGCTTGTTTAATGGTAGAGAGTAGCTTTGGATAACGAAAATAAACAGAATAATAATCAGGTACATAGTACAGGCCGCGGCTACATGATGCAGCTTGTGACCAATATAGGTGTGGCCACAGTGATAACGGCGGTTATAGAGGTGTTCCTCATAACCAATATCACTGCTATAACCACATTTCTTTATCAGACGGGCAATGATTCGCCGACCATCAAGAGATTTGCTTTTGGGTCGACCATCAGTGTCCTGCTTTTTGTGTTGTTTGGAATCATCATTTTCTCACTTATTTTTCTCATCATGCAGAGGAAGACAGCGAGAGATATCGAGATGATAGCGGAGGCTGTCCAGCAGATATCAGAGGGAGACCTCACAACCAGACTGGATATAGCAGGAGAGGGAGAGTTTACGGAAATAGCCGAAAACATTAACCGCATGGAGAAGGACATCAGAGATCTGATTGAGAAGGAGAGAAACTCAGAGCAGTCCAAAACAGATCTTATCACCAATGTGGCCCATGATCTGAGAACTCCGCTTACCTCCATCATCGGATACCTTGAACTCCTCAGGAAGAACAACAATATCTCTCCTGAAATGCAGAAAAGATATCTTGATATCGCGTATAACAAATCGGAACGTCTTCAGAAGCTGATTGAAGAACTATTTGGTTTCACAAAGCTGAGCTATGGCAAGGTCAATGTCAACATAGCAGAGGTGGATATCGTAAAGCTTCTGGCACAGCTCCTGGAGGAAAGCTATCCTAATTTTGTAAAAAACGGCCTTAGCTATGATTTTGTTTCCAATACCGATTCGCAGATCATCGAGGCTGATGGAGATCTTCTCGCGAGACTTTTTGACAACCTCATAAACAATGCCATCAAGTACGGTAAAGAGGGTAAACGTGTAAAGGTCAATCTCCGTGCAGACCGGGAGATAGTTACCATAAAAATCGTGAACTACGGTTATGTCATCCCTGAGAAGGAACTGCCGCTTATATTTGACAGATTCTATAGAACGGATCACAGCCGTACCACACAGAACGGTCCGGGAGGAACCGGTCTCGGACTTGCTATCGTTAAAAACATCACTGATATGCATCATGGCGTGGTATCAGTTTCATCGGATCTTTCCGGTACTGTTTTTACCGTAAAGCTCAAAATTCATTTTGAGGAGGGGAAAGAGTATTTTGAATCCAGAAATATTGATTCCAAAAACCATGATTCAAGAAGATGAGATGGCCGGAGGTATTTATCATAATGCATATCAAAAGATAATGAAGCTGTTGCTTATGGGGCTCTTTCTTTTCCTTTTGTTTATGTCTTCTTTTACGGCACGAGCAGACACTATAGATCTTTCGGTCACCTATGGTTATCAGAACACTGCCAAGGCCGGACGATTTCTTCCATTAAGCATTCACATAGGTAATACAGGTGAGAAAACATTTTCGGGCTATATACATGTGTATATGGTGGAGTCCGAGGACAGTGTATATGAGTACAAGTATCAGAAAACTGTAGAAGGTGAGTCTGAGGATACGCTGGCTGTCACGGTTTCGCTGAGCTCCGGTGTAAATCAGATTCTTGTCACCGCGGAGGACACATCGGGAGCTCTTGTGGGTTCAAGACGCGTAGGTCTTGATGTGGCAGGCTCTGATGCGGAACTCATCATAGGAATCATATCCCAAAGTCCGGAGTCATTGTCATACCTGAGCGGTGTGGGAATCAATAATGGAATACTGCGGACAAGAACAGTGACCTTGGATAGCAACTATCTGCCCCAGGACAGGACAGCTCTTGACCAGTTGGATGTTTTGTTGATTTCAGACTATCCTATGCTGCTTATGAAAGAGAATGAAGCTAAAACCATACTTGAATGGGTCAGAAACGGAGGAGTTCTGGTGCTTGGAACAGGCTCCAGGGGAAATCAGGCGCTGGCTCCTTACTTTGATAGCTACTTGAAGAGCGGCCTGACACCGACTTCCATGAGAGTCCAGATGATAAGTGACCAAAAAAGCGGAGGAAAGCCGGGGACACTCAATCTGACTGCATCCTCGGTCATGCTGAAGGGCGGGAGAGAAGTAATGTTTTCCGATGGAGTACCTGTGCTATCAACAGTTACAGAGGGTGCCGGTCAAATCGCCATATGCGGATATGATTTTTGCGATATACAGAGATTTGCAACGGATCAGTTCTTTTATGTGGATCAGCTTTTTACAGCGATCTTCGGACAAAGCCGTATCGATAAGCTTTCGGTAGCGGCCTCTGAAAGAAGTCTCAAGCTCTACTGGGATATACAGTCTCTTATGAATATGAGTGACATAGACAAAATACCTGAGCCTATGTTCTATGTGAGCATCCTTGCGGCATATGTGCTTCTGGTAGGGCCGGGACTATATTTCTATCTCCGCACCCATGAAATGATCCGTATGTATCGTCCGTTTGTGCTGGTTACGACGATTCTGGCGGCGCTTCTTGTGTGGATCATGGGAGTGGGCACCAGATTTACAGGTCCGTTCCTGACCTATGCAAAAATCAAGGAAGTCTCTGAAGACAGTATTGATGAGACAGATTACATTAACTTGAGGTCTCCGTATAACAATGCTTACAGCTTTGATGTAAAATCCGAGTATTCGGTCTATCCGGTGTTAAAAGGTTCCGATTATAACGGTGATATCCAGGAGATAGCTGTCAATGCCGAGGCCGGGCACACCACCATAAGTAATAATCGTGATAAAACCACTATAACTATCCGGAACACGGATCCGTTTACCGCAAGATATTTTGAAATAAAAACCAAAACTCCCAATGCCGATGGAAGCTTCACAACGGATATGACATACAGCAAGGGAGAGCTGGGAGGAACACTCAGTAATTCATCTGAGTATTCACTGACTGATGCAGCCATTCTGATGTACGGTAAGGTGATTCTGATAGGTAAGCTCGACTCCGGCGAGAGTGTTGATCTCTCAGGTAAAGAAGTTATCAATGTTCCTGTGGGAGACAGTCAGAAAACTGCAGATATTGTAACGGACGGCATATATCGTTTGATACTGAAGCATTATATTTCAAACAATATGTCCGGTTATTTCGGCGATGGAAAGCTTGTGGGCTTTGTCAGGTCTGAGGAGATGGACAATTCTCTCGGATTTACGGATCAGGTTAATTACGAAAGTTATGGAGCAACTATGGTCACAGCAACTCTTCCTGTAACCACCAAAGTAGGAGATGAGTATAGCTTCAGTGCGATGCATACAGATCCGGAGGTGGTATCCGGTGATTACAGAGTAGGCGATAATACCATATCAGGTCTTAGTCCGACGGTACTTGCATACCATCTCGGAGAAAACTACAACATAACAAGCATAGCCGTGGATAGTCTCACTATGGATGATTCGGCTGATGATGAACATATTGGAAGCCTCAGGCCTTTCCGTGGAACACTCAGTCTCTACAACAATCTGACAGGTGGATTTGATGTTATAGATATCAGCGATGGAGTCCTTGATCGGACTGAGCTCAACTACTATCTGAGTTCTGATAATGTACTTGTTGTCAAGTACACACCGGGTGAACAGAATGTCAGCATCGATGAAAGAAGATATCTCCCGATGCTGACAGTTACAGTTAAGGAAAATGTGGCTGTTATCAATCAGGTTCTTGATTCCGGAGCGGAAGAAGCTGACGAAGATGAGGAAGGTATGGAGGGACCATCTCCTGATGACGGAGTAGGAAGTGTTATCGCTGTTGAAACTGCACCGGCCGTTAATGTTACAGCAGCATCAGCAGAAGCTGCAGAGAACTCACAGGACACAGAGACTGTATCGGAGGAAAGTGATTTTGAAGCTTCAGCGGTTCAAGAGTCTCCGGCAGAAGAATCTGTATCAGGCAATGAAACAATAGCGCCATCATGAAAGGAGGCTGTCTATGATCACATTGGAAAATGTCAAAAAAACATATGGACATATTACAGCACTTGACGGACTCACCATGCATATAGAGGATGGCGCCATGTACGGCTTTGTCGGTCCCAATGGCGCGGGTAAAACCACTGCCATACAGATGATGTGCGGACTCGAGTTTCCTGACGAGGGAGTAGTCATGGTTGATGATATGGAGGCCGGATCCAATGTCAGGCGACTCCGCAAGAGAATAGGTTACGTGCCGGATTTTACCGGAAGCTATCCGAATCTTCGTATCATAGAGTATATGGAATTTTTTGCAGACTGCTATGATATGAAGGATGCAAAGATAAAGCGACGCATACAGAGACTTCTCAATATGGTGGATCTTGCAGACAAGCAAAATCAGTTTATGGATTCTCTCAGCAGAGGAGGGCAGCAGAAGCTGAGTCTGGCAAGGGCTCTCATACATGATCCCAAGATCCTCATACTTGATGAACCTACATCGGGACTTGACCCCAATACAAGGTTTGAGTTCAGGCAGATCATTGCAAATCTCGCGGATTCCGGAAAGACCATTATCATTTCTTCTCATATCCTGAACGAGATATCAGAGCTCTGTACTGACATAGGCATCATAGATCAGGGGCAGCTTGTGATGGAAGGGAAGATTGAGGATGTGTTGGATCAGGTTAATGCTTCCAATCCGATCATCATCTCCATAGCCGGGAATCTCAGCTCTGCTTTACAGACCTTGAGAGGTGACATGCTGGTGCGTTCTGTAAGCATTCGCAATAATGATCTACTGATAACCTATGCGGGTACTGCCGGAGACGAGTCAGAGCTTCTGAAAAAACTGATAGAATCCGGAGTGGCTGTAAGAGGGTTCCACAGAGAGAAGGGCAATCTTGAATCACTGTTCCTGCAGCTTACGGGAGAAAGAGAGGAAAGGAGGGTGACGTTCTATGAAGCTGAGTCCGATTTTTAAGAAGGATGAGATAACCAGTGTAAGACGATTTATCCTTCCCACTCTGATCACTATAGTTAACGGAAGTCTTGCAATGCTGGTACTGATGAATCTTTTCTATGTTACCAAAAGTGCAAGGGCTACGGGGGAGATATCCTATGTCAACTTCCTAAGGATATATTACATTGCCGCATTTACGGAGCTCCTGCTGATTTTGCTTATCGCTCCGGCTCTGACCGCTTCTTCCATATCCGGTGAGAGGGAAAGGAAGACGCTGGGACTTCTGCTTACTACACAGCTGGATCCATGGGATATAGTTATAGGTAAGATGCTTGGAGCACTCAGTACACTGCTTCTTTTGGTTGCCACATCGGTACCGATTCTGGCAACGGTTTACATATATGGCGGCATAACGCTGTTACAGGTTGCGGGATATTTCTCGATGCTTATGATTTCTTCGGTTTTTTGTACAAGCATAGGAATTATGGCAAGTTCTTTTATCAGCACCACGGCAGCAGCCACGGCAGTAGCTTATGTCATCATTTTCCTGAGTTATTTCGGGATGATGAGTGTGGTATATTTCAGAGAAAGTCTCGGTATATCAGATGCAAGGCTGGTTATCGTAAGTACTCTTTTGTTCCTTGCAGTGTCTGTATTTATGTTGTATATCAGTAAGAGACATATCACACCACACAGAAGGAGAATCAGGCAGTAAGCTCACGATGAAAAGCAGATTAAAAACAAAATTCAGGAACAGAATGAAAAACTCCGTAAAGGACTTTTTCCTATGCGCCACAGTACTCTGGATGCTGATGATATTTATCATGTCGGCACAGCCTGCGGACGATTCCACAAAAACAAGTCTTTTTGTAGGTGAAGCTATTGCCTCCATCGTAGTACCGGGCTATCAGCATTGGAATGAAGATGACCGGCTTATTCTGGCGGAACGGATAGACCATCCAGTCAGAAAGGCTGCACATTTTACGGAATATTCCGTACTTGGCGTTCTCGTAAGCGGCACACTTTGCGGATTCAGTAAAGCTTCGCTTGAGAAAAACATCACCACCGCATATATTCTGGGAACATTGTATGCGGTAACGGATGAGCTGCATCAGCTGTTTGTCCCGGGCAGATCCGGGCAGCTGTCAGATGTGCTGATTGATTCTGCCGGAGTTTTCCTCGGATGTGTGATGGTTTATGTATTTAAAAAAATAATAATGTCAAAATCCACAGGCAGCAGCTATGCATCTAGGTGCATATAGATATGATTTTACTATATATAAGGACTTTGGATTTGGGCAATCTATACTATCTGTGACATAACTTAAATTTATAAAACCGGGCTTTGTGCCCGGTTTTTCTGTTTACTTTGGTTGAAAAGGAAGTGCAGATATGCTTAAATGGTGTAAATGCGAAATCCGGGGCATCAAGTCCTGAGCAAGATAGAGGTATATTTTATATGAGTTGTATTATGATTGGTATCGCCGGCGGTTCAGGTTCCGGTAAGTCTACATTTACCAACCGACTTAAATCAGAGTTCGGTGATAAGGTCACAGTTATTTATCACGACAATTACTACAAGTCCAATGGCGGCGTTCCTTTTGAGATCCGCCAGAAGAGTAACTATGATTCACCGGAAGCATTTGAAACAGATCTTCTTATAGCACATCTTAAGTCCCTCCGCAGAGGAGAGACGGTTCAGTGTCCTGTATATGACTATTCACAGCATAACAGAACTACTGAAACAGTAGAACTTAAACCATCCAAAATCATCATTGTCGAAGGTATACTGGTTCTTGAGAATCCGGAACTTCGTTCACTTTTTGACATTAAAATATATGTTGAGGCCGATGCCGATGAGCGTATCATCAGACGTATCATCCGGGATGTAAAGGAGAGAGGCAGACAGGTGGAGGATATATCTACTCAGTATCTCACCACAGTGAAGCCTATGCATTATCTTTATGTTGAGCCAACCAAGGCCAAGGCAGATATCGTCATTAACAGTGGTATGAATGATGTTGCATTTGATCTGATGAAAACAAAGATCAAGAGTCTTTTAGAGAACGGAAGGGAGTAACACCTATGCTTTATAACAGCACACGTGGAGGAGAGAAGGGTTTACAGGCATCTGAGGCTATACTTAAGGGACTTGCTGCTGATGGCGGTCTTTTTATGCCGGAGGAGCTGCCAAAACTTAAGTTGTCTCTGACAGAACTGAGTACTATGTCATACCAGGATCTGGCTTTCGAGGTCATGAAGGAGTTCCTGACAGATTTCACAGAGGAGGAACTTCGTCACTGTATCAATTCTGCTTATGATGAGAAGTTCGAGAATCCGGCTATTGCACCACTTGTAAAAAAGGATGATGCATATTTCCTTGAGCTTTTCCATGGAAAGACTATAGCGTTTAAGGATATGGCTTTGTCTATCCTTCCTCATCTGATGGTAACGAGTGCAAGAAAGAATCATGTAACAGATAAGATCGTGATTCTGACTGCTACATCAGGAGATACAGGCAAGGCTGCCATGGCAGGCTTCAGTGATGTACCGGGAACTGAGATTATCGTGTTCTATCCATACGGAGGAGTTTCGAAGTTCCAGGAGCTTCAGATGAGAACAGAACCGGGACTCAATACTCATGCAGCTGCTATAAAGGGAAATTTTGACGATGCCCAGACCGGTGTGAAAAAGATTTTCGGAGATAAAGAGTTCACCAGTAAGCTTAAGGACAAGGGTGTTATCCTGAGCTCTGCTAACTCCATCAATATCGGACGTCTCGTTCCTCAGGTGGCATATTATGTTTATGCATATGCTCAGATGATTAAGCAAGGAGAGGTTACAGATGGTGAGAAGATCAATGTCTGCGTTC
>DGVW01000083.1:1710-3735 GCA_002396005.1 Oribacterium sp. UBA4274 | reverse complement strand
TGCCAAAGCACTTTAAGCTTGTGCACGGAGATTTCAGACCTTCAAACATCATCGTTAAGGATGACGGAAGTATGTATCTTATCGACTGGGTACATGCTTCACAGGGTAATGCAAGTGCGGATGTTGCAAGAACTTATACCATTTTGTACCTTAAGAATAAGGATGTAGCTGAGAAGTATTATGCTGATTTCTGTGCAAAGACAAATACAGATAAGAGCTATGTACATAAGTGGCTGCCTATCGTTGCAGCAGCAAATCTTACCAAGAACAGACCTGAGGAGAAGGAAATTCTCGAAAACTGGCTTAATGTTGCAGATTTAATGTGAAAAAAGTATGATGAAACCGTCGCCGCAATAGGCGACGGTTTTTTTCGCGATAAGGCCGTCACGCGGAATCGAGTAGGGCGTTTTTTCCCTACTCGATTATTGGCATGAAGAGACTGCCGAAATATATAATGTGCAGTAATGATACATGCTATGAGATCTTTGTTTATTACAGGAGTTATCATGGAAACTACATTCAGCAGAACCGAAATACTTCTTGGGAAAGAGGCTGTGGAAAAGCTTAAAAATAAAAGAGTGATAGTGTTTGGCGTCGGAGGTGTCGGGGGATATGTATGTGAAGTTCTGGCCAGAACCGGCGTAGGAAGCATTGACCTGGTGGACAATGACACAGTCAATGAATCCAATATCAACCGTCAGATCATAGCCACGAAAAAAACCATCGGAAGATATAAAGTTGACGTAATGGCAGAAAGGATCAACGACATAAATCCCGAGTGCAGGGTTAAAGCACACAGGATGTTTTTTCTTCCCGAAAACAGTCATGAATTTGACTTTCGGGAATATGACTATGTTGTGGATGCTGTAGATACCGTAACAGCAAAGATACAGATAATAACAGCCTGCAATGAAGCCGGGACTCCTGTGTTCAGCAGTATGGGAGCCGGCAATAAGCTTGATCCAACAAAGTTTCAGGTTGCTGACATATATAAAACATCTATTGATCCACTGGCCAGGGTTATGCGCCGGGAACTGAAAAAAAGAGGCATTAAGAAGCTTAAAGTTGTTTTCTCCACAGAATTACCTGTAAAACCGAAGGAAAATGTGGAAAAAGCTTCTGAGAAGACGATAACTTCCGCTTCTGAAGAGGCTGCTTCCGGAGCTTTCAAAAAGGCAACCCCCGGATCTGTGGCATTTGTACCTGCTGTTGCAGGAATGATAATTGGTGGAGAAGTTATAAAGGATCTTATAAAAGACTAGTAAAAACTGCCCGGAATTATTAAAATAAAGAAAGATATTTTATTTCGCGGGGGTTGGTATATTTTTAGTTAATCTTAGTAAGAGAACCACTGCTTTAATGATTGTAACTACAGAATAGTTTTTTTATCGAGAGGTGACTTTATGAAGAGATGGTATAGTGAAGAGAGGGTTGTTTTACTTTTAAAACAGGAGGATTTTGCATCCATATATCCCAGATACCTTAAAAGCAACATAAAGTATATCCAGGGTGAGTGGTTAAAGGATATGAGAGATCCCAACACACCCAGTGTTACCATGGAGCAATTTGTTAACCGGGAGATTGTTGGTTCAGTCAAATGGATAAGAGGCGAGTTCGCCGGAGGTAAGGGGGATGATGAATCCCAGTTTTTTGATCTTTATGCTGTTGACGGAAATAAGGAAGGGGTCAGCATAGTGTTCACTCCTTTTATCTCTGTTGATGGTTTCGGAAATACAGGCTTTAACAATAAAAGAATAAAGACAGATCTTTCGGATGTGGAAAAGGTTTACTATGTTCTTCCCAACAGACCGGAATTCAGTGATATGATAGGTGCTATTTCGGGAAAGGCTTATTCTGCCATTGCACTCAATCAGGAGTTCAGAAAAAAGCTTGGTGAGTATCTTCCGGATAACTTTGCGTTGGAAAAACATATTGGAATACTGAATTATACCTACGAAAGAGATCTGGAGGCAGAAGCCAAAGCAGCAGAGGAGGCCAAAGCAGCAGAAGAGGCTAAAGCTGCAG
>DGVW01000083.1:0-1648 GCA_002396005.1 Oribacterium sp. UBA4274 | reverse complement strand
GGGATAAGGAAGCTGCAGAGTAATACTGCGGATAATACTTCACATCACTATTTGTACTGCCGTTTGATGGCGGACCGGAGATTAACATTTATTATGCAACTTGAGGCTCATCAGGCATTTTATGCATAATGAGGTCAAGTACTATCATGAGAGACAGGCCAGCTTCTAAAGCCAGGATCAGAGGGAGAGTTTTTCTAAAGATAAAAGCACCTTTCAGGAACCAGACCAGAGAGGGAATCGCAATCATAAGAAGGACAGAAAGTAAAATCTTTCCCCTAAGAGAATGATCTTCGGATTTAGAATCAAGCCTGTTTTTTATTGTTGCTTCATTCTGTAAAGATTCGGTTTTTCTGCTTTCTTTTGCCTTATGGATCTGCGGGAATGTAAAAATGCCGAACAGCTTTGTATCCTCAGGTTCCGCAAGATTATGAACCTCAACACTTTGAGAAAGGTCATTGGCGGGGTAGTTATCCTTGCCGTAATCTGAAGGGAATGAGATATTATCTGCAGCGGTTTCCGGATTTGAGGAGGCAGAGACCGGTGACATTCTATCAGCGGATATTCCGGAGACCGTCTGATTCTTTTCGCCCTTAAGCTGAGCTTTCAGTTTCAAAAATTCAATATCATCACAAGCTTCATTACTGAAGGCTATAGCTGCAGAAGAATCCTTTATGTTATTGTTCAGGATTATCCCTGCATCCACAGGTCTGAAAATTCCATCCCGGGAAATGAGATCCGGCTGCTTTTTTGCATTGTCAGCAGAAACATTCTTCAGATCCTTTTCTTTTTCGATGTTTGTGCGCACGATTCGCATGAGATCAGTTAACTGATAGAAATCCTTTCCTGTTTCCTGGAATAAGGAATATCCGATGATGACGGCTCTGTCATCTTCATAATCAATATGCTTTAAAATATATGTGAGAAGCTCTGTGAGTTCATCCCGGAATACATTGTTATATGTCGGAATCAGCGTAAAAAGCCACTTGTTGCTGTCAGGATTATAGAAAACGGAAGAAGCGGAAAGAAATACAGAATTTTCTGAGATCATATACTCTTCCAGGGAAGAAAGAAAATCATTGAGACACTCCATAAAAACCGAGATGTCCAGGTGTGTTAATGCTTTTGTTTCAAAAAGCCTGTTCATGGGTTCAAGACCGGTGACATTGTAGCTTAAGATCGTACCTTCCGGCGAATGTTCATAAACCAAAGGTAAGGCACCCGGCACAGGAGTCTCTTTTAAAAGCTTTGTTTCATATGCTTCCGGTGATATATCCATATTCCTGATATTCATAAAACTATGTGTAAGTGAATGTTCAAAACTGATATTATTTTCCATGATTAGGACTCTCCTTCTTCTGCAGGATCGATGTCCTGCTCAAATATACTGATTTCCCGAATGAAATTTTCCGGTTTAAATATTTTTTCACCATCCGGTTTATGGCTGTCCAATTCCTCTTCGATGGCAGTTCTTGTGAAGTTGTTGATCTTTGATTGAAGGTGGACGGCTCCGTTTATCAAAGTGGCTATAACTAAAAAAGTAAAGCTTAGTACATAGGTGGCTTCAATTGTGTTCATAGTAACTCCGGGTTAGAGATTAAAGGTTAAGATTCATAAGAATTGGATAAAGCCCCGGCAGCATAAGGGGTAT
>DGVW01000050.1 GCA_002396005.1 Oribacterium sp. UBA4274 | reverse complement strand
AGTGATGCTGTGATCATCCAGATAAAAGGAATGAGCATTATTGCGGCAAATGTAATAAGGATAAGATAGACAAGTGTTTTGCCGATGGCCTGATTTGTTGATTTACTTTTCATTTCGTGCCTCCATAGAGAATGTCAACCCTTTGGGGGATATGGATATTAAAGGGCTGACTCGGTGTTTCGAATCTTTGACATTATTAATGTGATGTATGGGTAGTGTGAGAAATCAATCGTTTGCGTAGTTCTTTTCACCACGGAACTGGATGATTGTGATGGTGAGGACTATGACGAAAAGTACCAGAGAACCGGCACTTGCGATACCCAGATTCCAGTTACGGAAGGCCTCTTCATAAATGTAGTAAACAAGAACGATGGCTGACTTGTTGATGACACCATTGCTGCCGCCGGCAAGCATATATACGATATCGTAAACCTTGAAGCAGTTGATGGTGAGCATGATGATGACAAAGAAGGTGGTTGGCTTAAGCTGAGGTACTGTTACATATCTGAACTTTTGCCATACATTGGCACCGTCAAGTCCTGCAGCTTCATAAAGCTCTGTGTTGATGTTCTGAAGTCCCGCAAGATAGATAACCATGTAGTAGCCCATGTTCTTCCAGATAGAAAACATGATGATGGTCATGAGTACTGTCTTTGGTGCAGCTGCCCATTTAAGTGCAGGCATGTGGAAAACATTGATTAGAATCTGATTAATGACTCCGCCCTTGGCAGGGGTGAAAAGCATGTTCCAGACTGCTGCTACTGCAACGAGTGAGGCAACGTATGGGAAGAAAGTTACGGTTCTGAAGAAGTTACGCCCTTTCACTTCCTGGTTTAGGAGTATGGCAAGACCAAGGGCTATAACGAGGGTCAGAGGTACTGTGAAAATACTGTAGACCACAGTGTTTTTGAGGGATGACAGAAATCTGTCATCGGAAAAGATGGAGATGAAATTCTGAATTCCTACAAATTTCCACGGGTTACTACCATCCCACTCCATAAATGCCATAATCATAGCAAGGATGATAGGTCCCAAAGTGAAAATTGCAAATCCTATAAAGTTTGGTGCGATAAAGGAATAGGCAACCAGAGCCTGTTTCAGCTTTCTGCGGTTAGCTTCCTGTACACCTGTTGCTTCTAATGTTGTAGCTGCGGTCATAATGCTCCTCCTGTTAAGATGTTGAAACTGCATTCACCAAAAGGATGTATTGTTTATATCAATTGTTGTGTATTGAAATCTGTGAGAAATCCGTTTTGTAGAATCCGGCTTCAAAAAGAAAATGTAAAACAAACAGAAAAATTGAAAATGATGGTTCACATTACACATGAAAATGTGTGTTGGGTGATACATCTGAAAAAAGTTGGGGCTATCGCTGTGAGGCGACAGCCCCGTTATGAAAATAATTATGAAAAGGAATCTTTTATTTTATCAGGGATACAGAATATCCTATGGCGGCTTATCATCCGATGATAGCCTGAACACCGTCATTCATAGCCTGAACGCCTTCGTCGATAGTTACGGACTCTGTCATGATGAGGTCATGCTGCTCGTTAAGAACTGTCTCAATCTCAGAAGACTTGTCATTTGCAGGCATTTCAAGGTATGTGTGGGATGTAATGAGGGCATCCTTTGATGTGTCATCCTGTGGGAAACCATCCATTGAAGCAATCGCTGAAACGATATCTTCGTTTGTCATTGCAGGAATGTTGCCTGTCTTGGCAAGTACTTCTGCACCCTCTTCTCCTGTTACGAACTTGATGAAATCCCAAGCTTCATCCTTGTGAGGAGCTGAAACAGGAAGTGCAAGTGCTGTGATTGTTGCAAGTGTTGAACCAGGCTCAACACCCTCAGCGTGAGGATACTTAACCATACCCCAGTTTGTGCAATCAGTGTACTCACCTGCTGCGATCTTGTTGATGAGAGTTGAGATAAACCATGATCCCATGTTCATCATAGCAACATTACCCTGAGCAAATGCATCACTGTAGTGAAGTCCCTGAGTCTTAAGTGTTGCATAATCCATGCATACGCCGTCCTGCTGCTGCTTCAGAACCATCTCGTAATATGGCTTTGTGAAATCGTAGTTTCCGTCTACGATAGTGTTCTTTCCATCGAGGATACCATCAAGCTGTATGGTTGATCTCCATGTGTGATAGTGAGAACCATAAACCTCTGAACCCGGAGTTGTATCTGTTACCTTACGTGCAAGCTCGTCATACTGCTCCCAAGTCATATCGTTTGTAGGATAGTCAACGCCGGCCTTATCAAATATGTCCTTGTTATAGAAAAGAACCCAGATATCTGATCTGAAAGGAAGCTCGTAAAGCTTGCCATCGATAGTAACCTGATCTGTGATTCCACCGTATTGTGAAAGGTTAATGCCATCTGCTGAAATCTTGTCATCAAGTGGCTCGAGAACGCCCTTGTTAACAAGTGTCATGTAACCAGGAACATCCTTTATGGTTACTACATCAAAGTCTGATCCTGAACCTGAAAGCTGAGTTCCGAGAACTGTTGAGTAATCAGTTGAACCAAGGTCTACCATCTCGATGTTTACATTAGGATGCTCTGCCTTATATGCATCGATGAGTGGCTGATAGTATGTGGTTGCTGATGCATCCCAAAGGGCCCACTTAAGAGTTACTGCATCTCCGGATGCCTCCTGAGCGGCAGTAGTTGCAGCCTCCTCGGCAGCAGCTGTTTCTGCTTTGGCCGCTTCTGTTGCTGCGGCAGCAGTTGTAGCGGTTGTAGTTGTAGCGGTTGTAGTTGTACTTGAACCGCAGGCAGCCAGTGATGTTGCAGCCATTGATGCAACGAGTAATGAACTAACGATCTTCTTCATGTTTACCTCCCGTAATTGTGATCATGATACGCGAGATCTATCTGCGTATCACAAGATACAGACAGGCAAATGTGGCTCTTTTCATCTTTCGTGTCACATTGCCTTAAGATTAAATATATTGTAGAATCCTAATGCTTTTAACTAAATACAAATTTTTAAAAGCAATTTTTCTTTTTTTTAGCAGATTTAAAAAACATGTAATTTTGTTTGAAAAAGATGCAAATATTTTTACTGGCAACATGCAGAGTGTAAAATCTGCTAAATTAGTAGCTATGAGATATTATTCCGGAATGAAAAAGCGATTTAAATCAATAAAATTTCAGATTGTAATGTATTCCATGGGGTTTGCGGTATTTATGTCGATACTGCTGGCTGTTTTGAGCTTCCTGTATCTGCGTGACAATCTTCGTCACAATGTGCGGCAGACTGCACAAAGCAGTTTACAATTGCTTGGTTCAGAGATAGATCAGTCGTTGGATAATGCCACTAATTTTGCATTATGGACAACTATTGACAGCACTTTAAATACTTATCTCAATAGGATGAAGGCGGAAGAAAGAGAATCGGGAACACTGTCCGAGGAAAAGCTTAAGGAGAGAAATGCTGTTGACAGGAGACTCGCATTATCTACCTGGGATCACTTCAATGATGAGTACAATGCTATTGGGCGGACGAGGCATATAAAAAGGGCAATCGTGAGTACCTTGGATGGTAAACATTATCTGCAGTCAGTCCAGAATGCATCTGTCACTTCTGCACATGCACTGATTGATAAGATCATGGCGACGGACTATTTTAATGATTTACTGGATGCATCAGATTTCATATATTACGGCCTGCAGGAAAGTCCGGTGAGTTCTTCATCCGGTGAGTACATCATCCCTATGGTCAGACCTATACAGTCCTTGTCTTCGTCAGATGTGATAGGTTTTGTGTATCTCGAGGTTTCTCCATCTGTTATAACTACTGTTTTCAGTAACTATGAGTTAAAGACAGATGAACGGGTATTTATTTCCATCGGAAATAATCATATCTATGAGTATCGTGGCGGACAGCTTACAGAATGTGAGCTGCCGGCGGATGTTATCAGCTATGTACTCAGGAATGATTCGTTTACCTTGTATCTTCTGCCATCGCGGATCGATATGGATATAAAGATGAACTACTATATCAGCATTATCTTTTTGATGGGTTTTTCCATAATATGTATTGGTCTTCTCCTGTGGTTCAGGATGAATCGTGTGATTAGCCGCCCTATAACTAAACTTATCGATAAACTGGAAAGAGTCGGTAATGGTGATTTCTCAAGAGATGTATCTATAGAATGGGATAATGAGCTGGGAGCCATAGGTACGGGAATCAATAAACTGTCTCTGAATGTCCTGAATCTGATGGAAAAGAAAGTCCAGGATGAGAAGAAAAAACAGGAGCTGGAATATCAGATATTGCAGTCACAGATCAATCCCCACTTTATGTATAACACTCTGAATACCATAAAGTGGATGGCTACTATACAAGGGTCTGATGGTATAGCGGATATGTCCACTGCACTCTCCCGTCTGCTCAGAAATATATCAAAGAACAAGGAAAATGTTATCACTCTAAAGCAGGAGCTTGGTCTGGTGAAGGATTACTTCACTATCATGAGGTACAGATACGGCGGAACCATCGAATTTGAGATAGATTTAAGGGATGAGGCATTGCTTCAGGCATCAGTAAACAGGTTTTCGCTGCAGCCTATCATAGAGAATGCGATCTTCCATGGGATAGAGCCTAAGGGGGGAGCCGGGAAGATAGTTGTCTCTGCATATCTTGAGGATGATGGAGACATTAGCACACGAAGTGATACTCGTGATGGAAAACTACTGATCATCGAAGTAAGGGATGATGGTGTCGGTATGACTCAGGAACAAATAGAAAAGACTCTTTCCGGAGAGCTGGAGGGAGCAGACGATCTATTCCGTCACATAGGTGTTTCTAATGTTTCTCAGAGGATAAAATATACCTTCGGCGAAAAATACGGACTTTCCATCGAGTCGGAGGTGTCCAAATATACTGTGATGCGTTTTACGCTTCCGTATGTGATTGCGGAATGACAAGCAGTCTTGAAAGTATACTTTGTTTTAAGGATGAGGATGTATGTATAGGATTTTGATAGTTGATGATGAGCCATTGGTCCAGGTGGGACTTAAGTCCATGTTACAGGGAATGGAAAATATCGAGGTCATGGGTTCTGCAGCTAATGGCCGGGATGCATATAAGATGATTGAAAACGGACATCCCGATATCGTTATTGCGGACATCAAGATGCCTGTTATGTCAGGACTTGAACTTTTGGAAGAAACAAATAAACATTTTGGATCGGTGCCGGCATTTATTATGCTTACAGCTTATGAGGAATTTGAGATGGTCCGAAAAGCATTGTCTTTTCAGGCTGTTGACTATCTCGTTAAGGTGGAGCTGGATAAGGAGCAGCTTGGTGAAGCAATAAGAAAGGCTATCGCAAGGGTAAATCAGGTGAAAAAGCCTGTTGAGAAAAGCAGGGAAATAGCAGGTCAGAGTGCTGATACGGTACAGCTTGAGGAGCTTAGGCAGCGTTTCATGCTGAAGCTGCTGCACGGAGAGTTTACAGATGAGGCTGCATTGGAGCATGAAGCATCCAACGTAAGTATGGACTTCAAGTTCAACAGATATATTGCCGCCTATGCGGAGATCGTCCCGGAGCTTGAAGGTAATAAGCTTTCAAATCCAACAGACAAAATCATAACTTTATACAGCTCCTGCCTTTCCATGACGAGAGAAATCGTGGAGCGTTATGCCCCTTGCTATCTGGTTTCAAATGACACGGAGCATTTTACTATTATCTTTTTCTTTACTGAAAGCACACCTGTTGCGGAAAGCATGAACCATATTCAGGAAGCGGTTGAGAATGCTCACACCATGATCAACAATTATTTCAATGTATCATTAAAATTCGGTATAGGAACTGCGGTCTCTTCTCCTATGAACATACATACTACTTTTGAAGAGGCCAAGGCTGCTGAAAAAGAAACGGATAAGGACGCATCAATAAGACTTTTCAGCCACATAGTCGGTGCGAACAGAAGATCAGGAAAGGATAAGCTGATTTCTGCTATTCAGGACTATATAGACAAGAATCTGAATGGAAAATTACAGCTTAATGAGATTGCAGATGCCTTCGGTCTTTCGCCGGCATATCTTTCTGTGCTGTTCAAGAAGAACACGGATGTAGGGTTTTCGGAGTATGTGTATACACGAAAGATTGAGCAGGCGAAAAAGATGCTTTTGTCTGACGACATGAAGGTCTATGAGGTGGCCGATGCTCTTGGATTTGAGTCGGCTTATTACTTTTCAAAGGTTTTTAAAAAGGTTGCGGGAGTTTCTCCGAGGGAATTTATACAGGCCAAAACAGAGGGATGATGCCTGGATTGTAACAGTTCATCAGACAATAAGAGAGATGCCGGATATATCAGTCGATATGAATGCTTCATACTTCACGGTGTCTCTCCAGCTTTTCCACAAATGTTTTCCCCATTTCGCTGAGCTCCTGTCCTTTTCTTGTGATGTAACCAAAGGTCAGCATCTCATCTTCCTTTAGTTTGATCACGCAGATATCTGATGAAGTCCTGCCATCTCCCAGCATCGCCGCACCTACGGCATATCCGTTAAGTCCCAGCATCAGTTCGATGGAAGTGGCGCGCTCATTGGTAGAAATAACCTTCTTGTAATCGTAGGTGGCAAGAGCCTCTTCCCTATAGTAGAACGAGGTATTATCCCCCTGATCGAATACCATACACGGATAGTCTTGCAGGTCATCCAGTGATAATTCCTTTGCAGCAGCCAATGGATGATCCTTGCTGAGATATACGTAGGTATTGCGTGAAAAAAGCTCATGGAATTCCAACGCTGCATCCACAAATATTTTCTTGAAGGTAGCCTTGTTGAAATCACTCAGGGCGATAACTCCGACTTCGCTCTTTAGTGTTTTGACATCGTCAATCACTTCGTTGGTTTGTGTTTCACGGATCTTGAACTGATATTCGGGAAGCGCAAACTCTCTTACGGTATCTATGAAAGCATCTACCGCTATGGTGTAATGCTGCATAGATACAGAAAAGGTGGGTTTCTCTTTCTTGGAATTCAAGTACTTGTCTTCCACCATTTGAAACTGCTCTACGGCATTTCTTGCATATGCAATAAAAGAGGCACCTGCTGTAGTTGTCACAACACCGTTATGCACTCTCTCAAAAATCTGTATGCCCAGCTCATTTTCAAGATCTCTGATTGCATTGGACAGTCCCGGCTGTGACATATACAGTCTGTCGGCGGCCTTTCTCATAGAGCACTCTTCATCTATGGCAATAACGTATTTAAGCTGAAGTATAGTCATTTTCTTACTCCTGATATGTATAGAATACCGGATTTCCGGACGCCTCATCCTTGTTTGCGTCCGGAAATTTTAGTTTCAGAAAATTATAACATCCTTCTGCTTATCAGTCAGCAAAGAGAGGTGTAGAAAGATATCTGTCACCTGAATCCGGCAGAAGAACCACGATAGTCTTATCCCTGTTTTCTTCTCTCTCTGCCAGGATAGTTGCTGCTTTAAGGGCTGCTCCGGAGGAAATACCTACCAGGATTCCTTCAGATACCGCAAACCTCTTGCCTTCTGCAAATGCATCATCATTTTCTATTGTGATTACTTCATCATAAATCTTTGTATTGAGAACCTCCGGTACGAATCCTGCTCCGATTCCCTGAATCTTATGAGCGCCTGATTCACCCTTGGAAAGGACAGGACTTGTCGCAGGCTCAACTGCAACAATCTTTATATCAGGATTCTGCTCCTTTAAGTATTCTCCTACACCTGTAATTGTTCCACCTGTACCGACTCCGGCTACAAAGATATCTACCTTGCCGTCTGTCTGTTTCCAGATCTCAGGACCTGTTGTTGCTTTGTGGACAGCAGGATTGGCAGGATTGACAAACTGTCCGAGGATGATAGCTCCATTGATTTCTTTCTCCAGTTCTTCTGCCTTGGCAATCGCGCCCTTCATGCCCTTTGAGCCTTCAGTCAGAACGATCTCTGCACCGTATGCCTTGAGAAGATTTCTGCGTTCAACACTCATGGTTTCAGGGAGAGTAAGGATCGCTCTGTATCCCTTGGCGGCAGCAACAGATGCAAGACCGATTCCTGTATTTCCGGAAGTAGGTTCAATGATAGTTGCACCGGGTTTCAGCTTGCCGCTCTTTTCAGCCTCTTCTATCATTGCAAGGGCAACTCTGTCTTTTACAGATCCGGCAGGATTGAGGTACTCAAGCTTTGCAAGCAAGGTTACATCCGAAACATTTGCAGTTTTGCTGTATCTGTTCAGCTTAAGTAAAGGTGTTCCGCCGATTAACTCAAGTGCGCTCTCTTTGATATCTGACATAATTAATTCCTCCCTGTATTTGTGATGATGAAATTTCGTTTTATTGATTTAAACTGATTCTACCGCATCAGCCTCTAATTGCATATTTCATGAGTCTTATAGCAAGATATAAGCATTGGCTATAACCGCTTGTCTGTATCAGCCATATGTTTTTTTACATCAATCCAATCATCACAGTTTTTTCAGAGGCAGTGAGCTGTATCCTGTAGCAGGAATGTTTCCAGGTCTCACCGAGACGAGCATCTGTGATAGGAAGATCTTCAATTCTGACTGTTGAGAAGCCCTCTGCCAAAAGGGTTCCTGTATCTCCTATCCGGATGATATGTGAGGAATCTTTGGTGTGTTCAATTATCTCAGGTTTCTCATAGCAGATTATGTTTTCAATGAGTTTTAATTTTCCGTTGTAATAATCGTTAATGATGACAGGTGTATCTATGTCTGAAACATTGGCAGTCAAGGTACTGGCAGGTGTATCTGTGGCTGAAACACCGGCAGTCAAGGTATTGACAGGCCCATCTGAAATGTCAGCACAGGATGACAAGTAATTCACGTTTGCTGAGTTTTTTCTGAGGCTGACAGATCTCGTGAATGTTCCGTCAAGTCCCGGGTAAGCTGCCTGTAGCTCCATGGAAAGCTGCGAACGACTTTCATCCATATGGCAGGATACGTCAGTCGCCCGAAACTCTGCTCCGTCATGCTCCATCAGGAGTCGTCCGTCCGCGTCATAGAAGCTCGGAAGGTTATGATACTGCGACTGCATGGTCCAGATATCGTATCTGTCTTTTGAAAATGTTTTTTTAGTGTAGCTTCCGACACCCAGATCGATGATGAAAGGCTTATTGTTTTTATACAGGATGAAGCTGCCCACGTCATTATGGTTGTGGGAGTCTGCATTATCTCCTGCTTTTACTGCCAGTACAAAATGTGAATCTCTGGTCACCATGAGTCCGGTGCTTGGGAACCAGGCGTCTCCGGTGCAAAAAGTATCTGAATTTTTAGATACTGCGGCAGGACTTCGGGCTATAAATGAGGAAGCAGCGAGAGATGTTTCATCGCCTGAAAGTGATGAGGTATAGCTATCTGTTTTACGCTTCATCATCTTCTCATGGCATTTTGCATTCAGCACATGATACCAGAGGTTTTCTTCGTTTTCCTGAAGGCGTTCCGACCAGGTTTCCCTCTGATAGTCCATGGCAGCAAAATCCATCATACCAGGTTCTGAAACCAGCTCCCCGAAAAGATATTCCCGGGCTCCTCTCCTCCCGGCATGAGGGGAACAATCGGCAAAATTGACATAATAGTTATCACCTACGTGAACCTTCATGATGTAGGTTGCGATGTTCTGAATCTTCGCCTTGTCTTTTGAAAACTCATGCTCATATTCGGAAGAAGATAAACTTCCATCAGAGGTTTTCGAGTAATTTTTTTCGGAAAAAGATGTACTCCCCTCTGAGATTTTCGGGAAAATCCCGGATATATCTTTCAGCAAACTAAGGCAACCGAAAAGACATAGGCCGGCATGACTGTAGTACTGAGCTCCCTCATCGCAGCAGCCGTCCTCGGCATACTCCTTTAAGAAGTGATGAACGGAACTTACGGCAGAAGCATAGATTTCTGAAAGTTCCTCCTGTGTCGGAAGCAAATGTCTATGTGACCAGTCAGGTGGATCAGCGAGACCATTTTCGTCACAAAGAAGTGCTGCAAGCTGAGGAGATGCGATGTATCTGTTGCTCAATTGTTCTTTGCTGACTTTAGCATGTAAAGTGAAATCGACACCGATTTCGCAGTTATCAGAGCAGGTATCATCCACAGCATCGGCGGTTCCTGTTTCTCCGGTATGAATCATGTCATCGCTCGAAAGCTTAGACTTACACCATTTATCATTTGGTCTTGTAAACGCAGTAAGAAGTATGTTCTGCGTAATCCATGGAGTCCAGTTGCACATAGGCTCAAGACCATTACCCTTCCACCAGAAGTGAAAATGAAGGTATGGTGACAGCACTCTTTCATACAGAGCTGAGTCAATTGTGGAGCTGATAAATGAACTTATGTCTTTCAGTATCGGCCGCAGTAACTTCTCAGCAACGGCCAGTATAGCTGCAGTTTCTGCTGCAAAAAGATCGACTACCGGGCGGGAAGTGTCAGGATAAGTGTACTGTTTCGTGTCTCTTATGTAGCTGTTATGTGCAGGCAGACACCAGGTGGTCTCACCAAGGATAAGGTATAAACCATCTATGATCTTCGGCAGAAAGCGCCCCTTGTTTTCGATGCATTCGCCCATGACGAGCTGAGTGAGCATACGTCGTCTCGTAAAGAACTTTTCCTCGAAAAGAACCCGGTTTCCGTCTTTTGAAAATCTCAGGTAATCAGACATGAGGATTTCAGGCCATGAAGCGGACATTGCCTTTTCAGAAAGTGTAAGACGCTCTCTTTTATAGTCTGAAGGCAAACTATCCCAAAAGTGACGGTCGGATATATCCGGCAACGAAACATAGGAGTAAGCTGCCGGCAAAGCGTCCAATTTCGGGGTTCCGTATTTTTGATTGTTTTTTGTTGAATTATTAATTGAAGATACCATAACAACTCCTGTACATAGCTAAGCACAAGTGATTATCAAAATTTATATTCTACAGCTTCATGTCCGAAGACCTTTATCTGTGTAAGTGCAGGGAAAGGACTTGGATCCTCAGCCTGGATCAGCCTGCTTAAAGTCAGAAAAGTCACATTGTTTTCTGTAACGCTGAATTTCTGCGCACTTCCGTCAGGTCGCTTTTCAAGAGGAAGTGCCACTGTTCTTCCGGTTGAAAATGTAATTGTGCCTTCTGTCCACCAGTTATCATGCGGAAAGTCGCAGCGTTCATAAATCCATATCTCCTGAATATTTACAGGACGGCCGAAATCAAGCCTGAACTCAGCCTTAGGATCACGATTTATGCCCCAGGATTCATAAGGCCACTCTCCGTGACTGCCATGGGCGATATTTCCATTGATAGCATTTTGTGCTGCAAAAACTGACTCGCCGCGAGTCTCGATGTTGGCGCTTGCGTGAGGAAAAACTGCAGCTTCACTATGCTGATCAAAGGTATTTTCCGAAAGATTTCTGTAGACATTAACCTCATAAGACTGAGCCTCTTTTATGTAGACCGTGTGCCTGCAGCCGGAAAAGGCCAGAGGATTGATATTCTCCTTTAGAGCATAAAAAGGAATCGGATAGAGAACCTCAGATTTAGTGATATAAACAATAGACGGAGCCATGACCTGATCGATACGAACAACATAAAACCTGCCAGGCACAAGCCCCGATATATCAATGATATCGCCCTTTCGGTATTCACCCTCATAGGAAAGACACAGCTCCTCCTGCCCCTCCGCCTCTGCTTTAGGAATGTGATCCCAGTCGTTATATATAGATATCTTCATGTTTTCTCCTTTGTTTTTCATGTCTATGGCTTAATTTTTTCAATCGAGTGGGCCGGTACGCGCCCTTACATTTTCCGTATATATAAACGAAAAACTGCCCCCTTAATATCTTAAGAGAACAGTTTTTCTATACCATGTAATATTTTTAAAAAATGATGTTTTTTTATCAGCCGGCAAATATTATGCCATCAAAGAGCTCTTCAATGTCTGTGCCGTCTACTGTGTGCGGCCAGTCGGAATCATCAACATAGATGCGTGCAAACTTGCCATCAGGAGTTGCAACATCAACCCAGTCTACATCGTCTGTTCTTAAAGGAGTAAGTACAGTTCCTGCAGGGAATTCTGTTTTGGTACCGTTATCACTGCCGTCTTCGGTAAGCTCATCCATTACGCTGAATGTTGCAGGAGCCTTCAATGTAAGCTTCGCATCAGATTCGATCCACCAGTAAGCTGTCTTTGCAGCAGGTGTTCCGTTATCACCCATATCATAGTGACGGCTAATGAAATAAGTACTGATGAGATTGCCGCGGGTAGACATAACAAAGTTACTTGGATCTGCAGGCCTTAAGTCATAGAAAGCAATCGCCTGAGCTGAGTCATCTTCAACTTTTACAGGAGTATCTCCGTTCAGGTCATAAACCAGAGTATACTGCCAGTCGTTGAAGGTGCTGCAGTTTACATAAAGATAAGATTTGTTATCCTTACTCATTATGTAAGCACGCATTTCAAATACACATTCAATTACTTCCTTATACTCTTTTCCGTCCAAAGTGATGTGAAGCTCACAGGTATCATCACCGTAAGTCTCAGGATTGAGAATAGTATAATCTACGACCAAAGACTTTTCCTTTCCATCAGAGGAGATCATCATCGGATGTGAAAAGTTGATCATTGAAGCATAATCCACAGGAACCTTGAGATATTCAGGCTTCAGGAAGGCTTCGCTGTCCTTATAGTTTAAGGAAACAAACTCAGGTCCGTAAGCATACGCAGTGAGGTCATATTGAGAGAACATGATCTCAAGAGCGTCATGATCCATGTAGAACTGGAGGTCAATGTCATTCTCGCCATCATACATGTTGCGGATAGTCTGCTTCAGATCCTCTTCCAGGAGACCATCCTCTATATCAGGATATACTTCATGAAGCTTTTTATCTACTGCATCGATGAAGGCTTCCTTGTCAGTTACGATATCACTGATTTTCAGTACCTTTCCGGTTTTTGAATCCACATTAAATCCGGTGTAGCCTGTATAAGGATGAGCTCCGCCCATGAAAGTACTGGTTCTGTCAAAAGTACTGAATATCACATCGTCAGATCTCTGGATAGATGAATCCATATCCACAGTGTAGTAGAAGCCATAGTTATCTTCTGAGTCTTCCTTGAATCGGTCATCATCTGCTGCCATCTCTTCGCAGGATTTCATGCATTCCTTATACATATCATAGGCTTCTTTGTTATAGTCATCGATAGCTTTTGAAAGTTCCGGATGGCTTTCACTATCTCCCGTAAATTTGCCGTTTTTGTAGCTTCCGAGTTCAAGCGTAGGATAATGTCCTTCTGCCAGAAGCTTTGTGTCCTCTCCGGCACTGGAATCAAAATACAGATTGTCATAGTTGGTTGTGACATTAGAACCTATGATTGCTATATTGTTTGTCTCTGATGTAACGGCGTTACCGGAATCCGTAGTTGGAATAGCTTCTGTACTCTTTTCGGATGAGTTATCTTGGGATAATGTTTCGGCTTTTTCACTATTCACGGAACTGTCGTCAGCGGCTTCGGTGCCCTGAGCGTCTTTTGAAGCAGCAGCTGTTTTGGCATTGACACTGCCGCAGCCTGTTACCAGAAGTGTGGCTGCTGTAGAAATCGCCATGGCTTTTAAAAAATGTTTTTTCATATCATCAACTCCCTTTTTATTACCAAGCTAATATAGCATATAAGATTTTGAGTAAAATTTAGAAATCATTAGTAATTGCTTACGAAATAAATTCCAATATGAAAAAAAGTAAAGAAATGCTTTTTGACGATGAACTGAGGCGGTAATGGGCTTTTATAAATAAAGAGATGTAGCCCGCAGGCGAACTGCAGGCTACTTAAAGAAGGGGTATTATTATTTATGAAAGAGTGGATGTTAGGGGACATCCGCTAAATCATCATTTTATTTTTGATACGAGAGGCTCAATCTGCTCCAAAGCATTGTTCAGATCCTCAAATACGAAACCTTTCTTAGTGATGTTTAACATCATGGTCTGTATATCGGTATCTACCTTATCATAGTAAGCAGCCGAGTCTCGAACATTTGAGGCCACCATATCCATATTGCGGTTGCAATCATCAAATACCTGCAGCATCTCTTTGTTACCGTTTGCAATATCTTCAGAAACCGCATTGATGCTGTCTACAACGGCATCCGTTTCATTGACCTGATTTTGAGATTCAGTGATGGCAGATCTGGTATTGATGATGGCATCTTTAAGCTTCAGGTTGTTGGCATTAAGTGTGTTCATGCTGTTATCGATGGAGCCAACGATTTCCTGTATATTTTTAGACAATTTATTTACTTCCGTGGCAACAACTGCAAAGCCTTTTCCTGCCTGCCCTGCGCGTGCAGCCTCGATGGAAGCATTGATGGCAAGAAGGTTGGTCTGGCTGGCGATTCTGTTGATAGCACCGACATTTTTGGAGATATCGGCAAAGCTCTTCTGGAATTCCTCAAACACCTGCTCTACCGCAGAAATGGTTTCGTAAACATCATTGGACTTCTGACGAACCATATCCATACTGTCATGAGACTCTTCGACGGTTGATTCCATCTTGCTGATGATACTCTCGAATCGGTCAACGATCTCCTGAACTCTGGAGAACTGTGCCTGAAATGAGCTTACAGAGTCAGAGATATCATCTGATTTCTGGCGAACCACATTGAAAGAATCCTGTATCCCTTTTAATTCGTCGGATGATCTGGTCTCCTCGGTCTGCAACAGATTCTTTTGTTTTAATGCATACGCGCCTATGGATCTGAGACCTTCCAATTCACCGCGACTGGATGATGCGCCTGATGCCGAAGCAGTATGGTCATTATTATTTTTTCCAAATGCAAACATTATCCGTCCTCCTTATCATTCGAATACTGCAACTACCATGGTCTGGTTAACGTGCTGATTATCTATCTGCTCTCCGCCACCGATGTTGCCGATATGCGGTCCAAGGGCAGCCATATTCTGGAGCAGTGTGCTGAAATATCCGTTTCCTGTAAAGAGTAGATATCTATAAATGCAATTAACAGAGAAAATCAGTGAAGGCTTAGGAACATCTTCAAGGATTTCCTTTCCGGTATTTTTATTAATTGTGTCAAAATCGTTAAGAGTCAGGATGCAAACTGCATCATTGACATTCAGGCGTTTAAAGAAAGTAAGAGAACCACCTGAACGCATCTCCTTCTGTGATGCGATAAATACGCGGTCACCAACGATACGTCCGAATGGATGTTCCAAAACGCTGTCGATAACCTTCTCGACAGGAACATTCATCTCCTGACTGTAGACAGTGGCGATAGGTCTATGGTCTAATTCATATACCTCTTTATCCTTCAAATTGGCCTTGGTAACGGTATGCATAGGATGTCCTGCCATAGGTCCATAGATGGTCTCTGAATATACACGAACTCTGCCGCTTGTATTTTTGACAAGTATATATGCGCAAGCATCCGGATAAAGCTGACCGTTAACTGTAACGGCAGGTGTGGCATCTGCAGGAACACCAAATTCGGTTCCGCCCACAACATGGATTCCACTGTCACCCAAAGCGATATTGAGGGTGGTTGTCAGGCGTTCTTCATCATTGGTACAGTACTCAAGGAGAACAGTATTATCTTTATTTCCATTTACAAAACTCAGACTATTCTTGAGATTGGAGATATCTCCTGCAGGGCTGGTGGACAGATGTCTGATAACACCGGCTGAAACCACGGCCTCGTCAGTAAATGCAGTGACGATAAGGTTATGATCCGAGCATTGGGTATTGTAGTAGTTGGTTCCACTTACACCTATAGACTGAGCATTAGGGAATTTTTTGCGGATCAACATAGATATATCGGCGAGTCTCCCATGATCTGTCATGATGATAAGACCGATAGGATTTTCCAATCCGCGAGTTGCCTCTTCCACTGCGGCCTTGACATCATGGGCTGCACTATATCCTACTTTACTTTGCATAGCTACCTCCTGCTTATAGATTGACCCTTATAGTCAAAAACATTTTTATAAACTGAATACCATAATGGCATAATAAGTAACGAGTTCATCTTTAATATCTATCGGCATATTTTCGGAAAATAATACCTTTTTCGGAAAAAATCTTTAAAACATGGACGAATCGTAAAGCATCACATGTATATCCTTGGAATGCTTCGCTCTGTACATGGCTATATCGGCTAACTTCGGCAAATCCTCCGTGAGACCATGCTCGGATAAAGCAATGCCTGCACTTATGGTTACACCCGGGTAGTCGCCGTTTGGTTTGGCTAAGGTATCATTGATGGCATTTAGCTTATCAATGAGTGCACCGATCTGTTCTTTTTTGATATCCTGCAGGATGACGCAGAACTCATCTCCTCCGAGACGGATAACAAGGTCTGTAAATCTGAAGGCAGTTCTCAGATTTTCTGCGATTACCTTCAGTACTTTGTCGCCGATATCATGACCATAGGTGTCATTTATATCCTTGAACCTGTTGGCGTCTATCATCACATAAGCCATAGGCGATACAGATTTCAGAAGCCGCTCCTTGTGATTGATATAGGCGGAACGATTGAGGAGTCCTGTCATGGCATCGTGATCAGCCTGGTATTCAAGCATGGACTGGGTATTTTTTTCATCGTCCCTGTCTTCTATAGCCATAACTATCTGTGTAATTGCACCGTTTTCATCAATCTTGGAAGGTACATACAGGAAGCGTCTCCATTTATCATCCTTGTTCTGATAATCAAGAGATATATACTGCTTGTTTGCTATACGCTTAGGTATGGAGTATAAATCGGAAAAATGCATAACCTTGTCTCGATAATCTTTTCGTACATAATTCTCTATGAAGAGATTCTTCAAAAACTCATAAGGCTGCTTTTTCGGATTTCCTGCGCGCTCCCACATTATGTCCGGCATGATTATAGGGGTTACTTCGTGAGTATCGATGGTAATGATTATGATTGTGTAGTAAACATTCTGCAAAGCATGGATGACGTTTGTGAAGAGTACTTCCGAACTGACATCAGAGGATATTTTCTCTGTCAGGAAAATAACTTTTGTGACAGTTCCGTCTGCTGATCTTGCCAAAGCGTGAAATGTGGCACGCATGTTCCAACCATATAAAGCTTCTTCAAAATCACAGGAAATTAAATCATTGTCATTTAGTCTGTCAGACAGAGTTTCCCTGGATGTAAATTTAATGAGCTTGTTGGTATATGCCGGTTTTGCCAATGCCAACATAACCTTGCCAAAAGCTGCGTCGATATTATGACCGCCGTCTCCAAGGTACTTGTGTAAAGGATAACTTGCAACGATCTCCTTGTAACTGTCGGTTTCCAAATCGATATAATGTATACTGTTGTACTTTGACAGCAGTATATCGAAGATGCCATCTTTATAGGATTCAGCATCTTTCAGAAGCTTATGGAACAAGGAATCATTGTGTGTATAAACCTCATAAGAGGGTTCTTTGAGCTGCAGATCACTGCTCTGCTCTTTCAGGTCATTGATGAGTATTACGGCATCCTGCAGCCTGGATGGTTTGCCGTATAGAAATCCCTGTAACAATTCGCAGCCTATCCGCTTCATGTATTCAGCCTGTTCTTCGTTTTCTATTCCTATAGCCAGAGTATGTATACCGAGGGACTTAGCCATAGTGATGATAGGATGGATCAGAGCCTTGGAACGTTCTCCGAAATTACACATAAATGCCCTGTCCAGCTTCACCATGTCAAAATCATAGTGTAGAAAAGTGCTGAGAGAGCTGTGTTCGCTTCCGAAATATTCCACGATGACGTTGAAGCCTGCTTTGTGAAAACGTGAGATTTCCAACTTGAGTTTATCGGGATCCTGGTTTATTGCGGCTTCGGTTATCTCTATATTAAATTCTGAAGGAGTGAGGTCGTACTCTTTGATGATGGCCAATATTTCATCACATGGATCACATGATGAGAAATCGGTTGCCGATAAATTGATGGATACCGGATAGGTCTTCTGGCCCTTATTTCGCAGCTCTGCTTTGGTTTTGGCAACATTTCTTACGACATAGAGATCAAGCTTATAGGTCAGGTGATATTTATCCAGTACCGGAAGAAATTCCGACGGATATATCATGCCGTAATGTGGATCATTCCAACGGGAAAAAACCTCAAAGCCATAAGGAGTACCGGTTGAAGTATATACCATAGGCTGATAGTGGAGTTCTATCAGTCCCTGTCTTAAAGCCTGATTAAAGTTGTTGAATATATGATCCTTTTTCTGTATTTCATCTTTCATGGTTTCATCAAAACACAGAAAAGCTGAGTGCTTGCGATCTGATAATTTTTCACAGGCAATTTCAGCATATTTGCAGGCTACACTTGAAAAGATATAGTCTGCTGGGTCATAGATATATATTCCCACACGCACAGACAGACTTCTGCCGCCGTTTAGTTTCTGAAGAGCATCAAAGATTGAAGTCAGCTTCTCTTCGAGATCTGTTATGATTGAAAATACATGGAAACTGTCTGCATCAACTCGGGTACAGTTCTCATAATGAAAATGCTCTGACAGAATGCGGGCAAAAGAAACAAGCAAAGAGTCACCCTCTCTGCGTCCGTATTTCAGGTTGTAAGATTTAAAACGATTAAGATTGAAGGCCAGCATTACAGGCGTCACACCCTGCTCAAAGGAGAATCTGTCTGTAGAGTTGGTCATATCCAGAAAATATTGTGGTGATGGAAGCCCTGTCAACTGGTCATACTGGCTGTCGCTGGCGAAGATGTAAGAAACACCAACAAGCCCCTTTTCAGGGTCTGTATATACACAGGTATAGTCATCTACATAGCGGATAGTTCCGTTTTTTGTTCTGATTCTATAGCTGAGTTTACTGTGCTTCTGTTTTTCATGTACCTGATTCCGCCTGATATTTTCAA
Organism: Oribacterium sp. UBA4274; assembly: GCA_002396005.1. Classification (GTDB taxonomy): domain Bacteria; phylum Bacillota; class Clostridia; order Lachnospirales; family Lachnospiraceae; genus Oribacterium. Next base: position 23,896 of record DGVW01000050.1, on the reverse strand, counting down.
CCTTATCTCTGTCTATAGGATGAATGAGACCTCTGGCTGAGCCATCAACCAAAAGAAGGAATTCTGCATCATAAGTGCAATCAAAAATAGACCATAATGTTTCATTACTGTAAAGTATTTCAGCATGCTGGTCTGCTTCATATATTAAAATGCCGCAATTTATCTCTGACAATCCTCTGGTTATGAAATTGTCACTGGTGACTGGCTTATATTTATTGAATTCGTCAGACATCATATACCTCACAGCTACATAGAAATTGATACGTTGTCTAGTATATTTCGACATGAAACTGTGAGGATATAAACAAAATAGATTTAATTATACCTGATCGTATTGTATTGCGGCTTTAAGTGCTTTGGCATCTTCCGGACTCTTGTATAGTTCCACCAGACGGAGCCCCAGATCAAGGGCGTAACCGAGTCCACGAGCTGTTGTAATGCTGCCGTCGGTCACTACACCATCATGAAGGCAGGCTGCACCGGTAAGCTGATCCTCAAAACCCGGATAACAGGTGGCTTTACGGCCTTTAAGCAGACCTAGCTTTCCGAGGGCTGAAGGAGCAGCACATATTGCAGCTATAGGTTTGTCTTCGGCGGCATGTTTTGTAAGCATGTCTGAAAGCCTCTCGCAAGCCTTGAAATTTTCTGTGCCCAGACCACCGCCCGGGAGAAACATGATATCCGCATCATCTATGTTGATGTCGTTGATTGTTGTGTCAGCGATTATATCAATATTATGGGAAGTGTGCACAAGTTTTTCATTGTTGATGGAAACAAGAGTGACATTGAATTTGGCTCTTTTCAGAACATCAACTACAGCAAGACACTCTACTTCTTCTGAACCATCGGCGATAAAAGCATAAACATTCATAATTAGGAGTCCTTTCTTGAACACTATTTACTGCTATTGATCGGCAGATATGGAATCAGGCGGGATGCTATCTGTGGGATAGGCATGGTCTGGAGCCACACTTTACCCGGGCCTGTGATTATAGTGTTGAAGAGACCTTCGCCACCGAACAGTATGTTCTTGACACCCTTTATCTGCTGGATATCCATGGTACAGGTTCCTTCCATGGCTGCAAGGTAGCCTGTGTCTACAACGAGCTGCTGTCCCGGGGCCAGATCGTACTCCTTGATATGACCGTCGAACTCGAGAAATACAGTACCTGAACCGGAAAGCTTCTGCATGATGAAGCCTTCTCCTCCGAAGAAACCGCTGCCGAGCTTCTTCTGGAAGTAGGTGGAAAGCTGAATCCCGCTTGTTGAAGCAAGAAATGCATTTTTCTGGGCAATGATTTCCTTACCTGAAGTGATCTCCATCGGGATTATAGAGCCCGGAAAACTGGAGGCAAATGCAATAGTTCCTGCGTTGCCGACAGCCTGATAGTGTGTCAGGAAAAGGGATTCGCCTGTCAGCATACGTCCAAACATCTTACCAAGTCCACCGCCCTCTTGAGACATCTGCATGTTGTTGCTCATCCAGGCCATGGCACCTGACTCGGTGATCATCTCTTCTCCTGCATCGAGTTCACAGATAGCAACAGGCATAGGTTTGCCTTCGATTGAATATCTCATAAAAATCTCCTTTCAATGATTGTATAATGTTATATACGATTATACTAAAAATATTTTCCCTTGAATATAAAAAATAAAAAAGACTGTTCAGGTTTTGATGTGGTGTCTGATTTGATATAGTGTAATGAAGATATGATAAAAGTTAAGAAGTTTGGCTCCCGCTGTTTCTCTGAAGGATGGGAGAAAGATTTATGGTTCTGATATCATTACGTAAATTGTAAAATAACAGGAGGTTTGGCTATGGATTTAGCAAAGATGATCGATCATACAATACTTAAGGCAGACGCTACTACTGAGCAGGTAAAGGCATATTGTAATGAGGCCAAAAAATATGGTTTTCATTCTATCTGTGTAAACACCTGTCACATACATACCGTTGTTTCGGAGCTTGCCGGAACAGATATTACACCATGCGTTGTCGTAGGTTTTCCATTGGGAGCCATGCTTAGTGAGGCCAAGGCATTTGAAGCATCTCAGGCTGTCAAGGCCGGTGCCGGGGAAGTAGATATGGTGATCAATGTAGGAGCCATCAAGGATAAGAACTGGGATTTTGTCAGGGATGATATCAAGGCTGTGGTTGAGGCATCAAAGCCGGCTATCGTTAAGGTTATAATCGAGACATGTCTTCTGACGGAGGATGAAAAGGTCAAGGCCTGTCAGCTTGCTGAGGAGGCTGGAGCACGATTTGTAAAGACATCTACAGGCTTCTCAACAGGCGGTGCAACTGTTGCCGATGTTGCTCTTATGAAGCAAACCGTGGGAGACCGTCTTTTGATCAAAGCCAGCGGAGGGATACATACAAAAGCATTTGCAGAGGAACTCGTTAATGCCGGCGCCGACAGAATCGGAGCATCAAACGGGGTCAAGATAATAAGTTAAGTTTTATGACACATGAAAAGCGGTGGATCTCGTTATGAAATCCACCGTTTAAGCTGTATCAGTTATATCCAAAGACCTTGGCAAAGTCTCTGACTTCGTCTTTGTTTTCATCGGGAGACTTGGCATAGAACAACGTGTTATCTACAGCACACAAGTGATGATACTCCTGAGCATCGCTCATATTATAGACAAGATAATTCTCTCCGGAATAACTGGAATCATTGGCAGCATTAAAAGAATCACCTAAAGTTTTTCTGAATATGTCGAATTCCTGATCTGCAGTATCCTGATCCTTAAAGGTATAGAATTCATATACCAGACTGCCATCAGTGTTGTACGCATGTATAGCGCTTTTAAGACCTGAAACCTGTTCGTATTGATAAGTACTGTCCTCAACTTGAAAACCACTGTTGCTTGCCAGATCTATAAACTGTTCTTTGCCGATAACCTTCTTTTTTATTTCAAAATGGCTTGTCATGCCGCAAACGACAATGGCAACCATAAACAAAACCATAATATTGATAGATACCCTTCTGAACCTCATAACACCCGCTCCCTCCTAGAAAAATGATACCTCCTGTATATCTCTTCCGGTAATATCCTATAGTCCGAAAGTCAAATAAGGTGTTTATTTCAGATGCTTAAATCCGCAAATCAAATCCGTTTAATTTCACAAATTTAGTATCAAAAATAATAGTAATTATCCGATCAAGTTCTAACTGAAATGATTATACACTTGTTTTCGTCACAAAAGTGTCACAAAAATGTAATAATCACCCAACACTGATACAAAATATCTATCTTTTCTAACCAAACAGATAATACATGCCCATAAGCTCCAAAAGTGTTGGCTGGTAGGCTGCTCCGACAAATGCATAGGTAAGTTTGCCATCTGTATATGAGGCAACTGCGATATGACCATTTGACCCTTTGGTATGAACGATGGTCTTGCCTATCTTGTATTCGTTATCATCGTCATAATCCTTGTTGTCACCACTTATATCGCCGGTTCCGTAGCCCTGTCTGAAACGGTAGCCTTCTGTGCCGTTTTTGTCTCGGAAAATGACTTCTATCATGGTGTTTTCGATGGCTCTGTACTCGATCTGATCATAGTCTTTTATCTGAGTGAGTACATTTTTTGAGATGATAAGTCCTGAGGCATTCTGAGCTGACTCCAGATCGTCATATTTTACCCATTCGGTTTTGGCAGGCTTTTTTTGTATAATGGACAATAATCCTTCCTTTACTTTGTCAGTTGCGGCCTCGATTTTTTTGTTTTCTTTACTGTCGGCTGGCTCGTCAGACTTTGATTTTTCAGCAGAAGCTGTTTTTTCGTCAGCTTCGGTTTCTGATTCCGCATCATTCTCGACAGCAGTTTCAGCTTCTTCCGCTGCCAGGGAACTCTCTTCTTTGTCCCAGGCATCCATACCTGCTTCAGGAATTTCATTAGCGGTGCAGCCTCCGATGAAAAACGCAGAAAGAGCCATGATAAGCGCAAATCTGTATAGTCTATATCTTATTCCGCGGTGTACAGACTTTCCCGTAATGAGAACTGTATCTGCGTCATGTGCAGCATTACCTTTTCTGGAGTTGTTATTTCTATTCATAAAAGAACCTCTCTATGATGATATCAATCATTTGGACATCCAAGACCGATATCACAAACAAAGCTTAGATATATTTATAATACAACAAATATCCGACCTTTTCATGTCCCTAAGAGGTATGTCGGCAACTTAGTTACAGATAATTACGGATTATCACAATAATCGTATAGCAGCAGATTATGATTTACATAAAAAATATTTATTGACAATATTATTTTAATAAAAAATAAATTCTAAAAAATTAATAAAGTACGCTATAATAATACTTGAGGGGAAAATTATCAAAACTGATAGTGTAGGGTGTATTATGTTAGTCATAAGTAACAAAGAATTACGTATGAGAAGCTTTGAAAGGATTGAACGTCTTGCGGATGAGCGAGTAAGCTGCTTTCATACCTACAAGGATGAGGCTGTTATCATTCCTTTTAAAATCAGCTCACAGAAGAAAGAACTAGAGCTTGATAGAGTCAGACTCTGATTATGCTTTTGGATGTAAAAAGAACCGGGACTTTTGGTCTCGGTTCTTTTTATTTATGTTATTTGCAAAGCTCGGCAACGATCATATTGATAACCTTGCCATCGGCTTTGCCCTTGAGTGCCGGCATGATTTCCTTCATGATGGCACCTTTGTTTTTGGTTGCGATTACGTCAGCAAACTTTTCATTCAGGAATGCCTTGATCTCGTCCTCTGACATCATGGCCGGAGCGTATTCATTGATGACATCGTATCTGAACTGATATTCTGCCTTGAGCTCTGCTCTGTCATCCGGACAGGTATCGATCTGCTCTTTTACTGTTTTTAAAGACTTAAGTATAACCTGATCAACCAGGTCATCACCGATATTGTCTCTGTTACCGGAATCAATGGCAACTTTTTTGATATCAGAGATAACAGATGATATAGCATCCTTTCTCGCTTTGTCTCTTGCCTTCATAGCAGCAATCATATCTTTCTGAAGATTTTCAAATTTACTCATGACTTATCCTTCTTTCTGTATGTAGATACAAAGTATATTGTAGCACTATATTTACAGAATCTAATCTAAAAAAGAAAAAGGTGATTTTAAATCAACCCAAGTTGACCTTCAATAAATGAACTAACTTAACTGCCATTTTACATGGCTTCCACTCTCGTCTTTTGTGATCTGCAGTTGATCATCTATCATCTGCTTGAGCTCGGACACATGGGAAATGATGCCTATCAGCTTTGAACCTCTGGCCATCTGCTGCAGAACCTTTATAGCCTGGTCTCTTGAATGATCATCCAAAGAACCAAAACCCTCATCTATAAACATTACATCCAGATTGATGGCTGCAGAGTTTTCCTGTATCTGGTCAGCCATACCAAGAGCAAGAGACAGAGCAGCCATGAAAGACTCTCCTCCGGACAAGGTACGTACCTCTCTGGTCTTTCCTGTGACTGTGGAATAAACCATTAGGTCCAGGCCCCGATTCTTTCCTGCGCCTGCCATTTCGGCATCTACCATGCGGAGCTCAAACTGGCCCGCGGACATCTCCCGGAATCTTACATTGGCGGCATACAGGATACGCTCAAGATAATATCTCTGGACAAATGTCTCGATATCCATGTGTGCGCCTGAAAGTTTTCCTGCCAGGCGGTTATACAGACTGTCGTAGCGGTTGTAGGCGGTCATAACTTCCGCTCTGTCCTGCATCTGTGATGACAGGGCCTTAAATGCAGAAACATCGGCGCTCTGATCTTTGCTGAGAGAAGATAATCTGTCTGCAGAGGCAGTCCATTTTATCTCTACTGCAGCAACCTGTTCCCTCAATTGGTCCAGATTCGGCTTTGATTTATCGCCGATGGCATGCTTTGCGGTATTGAGCATTGCCTCTGCGCTTGTTTTGCCATTTTTGTATGCATCTATAGTCTTTTTATAATCATTTACAATTTCTTTTTTATAGGAGCTGGTTGTTTCCTGCCATTCATCCTCGGTCATGTTAAGGTCTGCCAATGCTTTTTCGTAGGCTTCTCTGCGGCTATCTGCTTCGTCGCAGAGTGAAGGGAGCTCGGCCTTGTACCGATTGATAAGTGTGAGAGACGATTCTACGGCGGCCCTTGCAGTATTGGCTGATTCCTGAGCTGCCTTAAAAGCGGCCTCTGCTTTATCCTTTGAGGCTTTCAAGGTAGTTAGAGCACTTTGGGCAGCTTCGGGGCTTTCGAAATCCTTTTGGGATTCCAGACTTACAAGCTCCTGCTTTTTGGTGGCTACCTCTGCTTTCAGATCTGATAAAGCAGCAATTGCTGTATCCAGAGAAGCCTTAAGCACAGGTTTTCTGTCTGCCCCGGCCCTTAACTTTTCTGTTAATTCAGATAATTCTTTTTCTGCTGCCTTAAGCTGCTTATCTTCTTTTTGCAGCTCCGCTTTCCAATTATTCAGGGCTTCCATGGCGGTTTTTATACTGATATCTGCGGGAAGATCCGGTATAAGTTCACGGATTTTGACCAGGAGTGCATCGAGTAATGTGGTCAGATTGCTTTGCTTTTCGCTGAGAAGTTCAGTGGCTGATTTTGCTCTAGATGCCGCTGCTTCAAGCTTCTCTCTCAAGAGATTGTTCTGTGAAGACATCTTATCGATGAGTTCTCGTGTGAGCTCCTTATGCTCATCAGAAAGCCTGCAAGGTGCCGGATGCTCCAGAGAACCGCATACTGGACAAGGGTGTCCGGGTACCAGCTTTTCTCTAGCGATGAGCCCTGCCTGTGCATCAAGAAAAGCATTTTGCTTCTCTGTGAAATCGGTATTATATACAGTATAGGCCTCTCTCGCTTTTAGATATAAGGACTGAGCAGTCTTAACGGTTTCTTTCTGTTTTTCAACGTCGATGTAGGTTGATCTGGCAGACTCGTATTCTGTGGTAAGAGCTGAGAGCTGCTTGCTTTTTCCATCCCAGACAGCACGCATTTTTGGAGTGCCTGAAAGCTCATCGCTTCGCTTTCTCCAGGAGGTTTCAGCTTTTTCGTAGTCAGTGTAGGCCTTTTCTGCATTTTGAACCGATATTTCACCATGCTTCAGTTTCTCCGCAGACTCTGCCAAACGCTTCCCGGCCTCTTCTATGCTTTTAAATACCTTCATGGACTTTGTGACACGGTCAAGCTCGGTTGCATAGGCTTCAGCCTCCTTGACTGATATTTTTTGAGCTTCTGTTTCCAGAGCTGCAGTCTCATCGCTTTTGGCGGTAAGTGCCGGAAGGTTATGCTCCTGCTCTTTTAACTTTTCTTTAGCTTCGGATAAGGATTTCAGTTTGTCGCTGTAAAGTGTGAAGGCTCCTTTGATATCATAAGCAGTGCTTATACGCTGTGCCAGATGCTCGAGTTCTTCCATCTTTGCAGAGTCCTCATGGTATTTTTTTAGTGCGGCTTCGGCATCTTCAAGCTGCTTAAAGGAAACCATGAGTGTTTCACCGCTTGAAAGAGCGGCTCTATAGCTGTCACGCTCTTTTGTAAGTGTGTCGTAGGTGCTCTTCTCGGTAGAGATTTCAACTGACAAGTATTCGCAAAGCTTCTCCAATATGTCAACGAAGGACTCTGTATCGGCGACATTGAACTTATCTCCGGCTGTTATGCTGTGTTGGAGAGCCGACAGTGCGGAAGCCTCCGGAAATGACGAGGTGACCTGCACATGATTGATATCTGTTTTGCAGGCTGTACTGATGGATTTTATGGACTCGGAGAGTTCCTTCTTTTTATCGAACAGAACATCCACTATTTTCTGATACATGCCGGTGGAGAAAAGCTTCCTGAATATGATTTTCTTATCGTCGGATCTGGCACGCAGAAGCTCCATGAACTCACCTTGGGCAATCATGGCAACCTGCATGAATTGACCTTTGTTGAGACCTACGATTTCTTCAATTTTATTGTTTACTTCCTTTGGCGCATATTCTGTTCCGTCCGGAAGTATGAGTGAAACAGACTCGCTGATAGCCTGATCCTTGGCGCCCTTTCGCTTGCCCGGACGCAAATGTCTGGGTACTCTGCGCACAGTGTAAACATTATCCTCACCACCTTCGGTTTCTGAGAATGAAAGTTCGACGTAAGGCTCTACATCCAGATCCACATACTGGCTTTGGAGCTCGGTTCCGTCTTTTTTGTTTGTTACAGAGCTGGCCTCGCCATAAAGGGCAAAAACGATAGCATCAAATATGGTGGTTTTGCCTGCACCGGTATCTCCTGTTACAAGGAAAAGATTCTGCTTGGATTTAGTGAAGTCAATAGTTGTTTTTGCACCATAGGAGCCGAATGCCTGCAATGTTATAGTGATAGGTCTCATGTTACGTGGTCTCCTTTACAGTGTTGATGATATCCAAAAGTACAGCCTGTTCCTCATCGTCCAGATCTTTCAAAAAGGCGGTACAGAGCTCGAAAGGATTTAACAGTCTTTCTGTGCCTAAATGGGTCTTGTAATCAGCTTTTCTCAAAGTTTCCCGTCTGATTTCAAGTAGGTTTGGAAATGCCGCTCTCAGACGATCCTGCATATCCAGCACATCCAGGTCGATCTTATCTGTGAGTACAACTGTTACGTAATCCTCGCATCCCGCGGCAAGAACCTCGCTGAGAGTGCCTTTTATTACACGAACCTGACGTTTTGGTATGAGCGGAAGGACCTCAGTGGCTACATTACCCTTATCGGCAAGGGTAACCTTGATGATGCCCTTTTCCTGTCCGGCTTCGCTTACGGAGGTAGCGATTGGAGTGCCACAGTAGCGATAGACTTCATTACCGACTTTCATAGGCTTATGGATATGCCCGAGAGCTGCATAATCAAAAGGCGATAATGCATCAGAACTTACCTGATCAATGTTTCCGACAGTGCAGATTTCAGAATCCATACGACTGATGGAATCCGCATCCTCTCCTTTCGGAAGGTAGAACTGATGACTCACAAGGACATTACGTGCGTCTGTGTCAATGCTTTCTCTTTCCAGGAGTTTGTGAACAGATTCATCGTAGGACAGATTGTTTCCGTTTTTATCTGTTCCGACGATGGATTTGATCATGGAAGGTTTTACAAAAGGCAACAGATAAAAATTGACCGGACCAAAATCGTCCTGAAGAGTGACTTTTTCTATATGTTCATCAGGCATCATAGGAGGAAGTCCTATCATATGTATGTGCTGATGCTTCAATATATTTCTGAAGATATTGACACGAGGTGCACTGTCGTGGTTTCCGCTTATGAGCATTATTTCGGTGTCGGGAGAAGTGAGGACTATATCGGAAATGAATTTATCAAAGAGTTCTACTGCCTCAGCAGGCGGGATTGCCTTGTCATAGATATCTCCTGCAACGATAACAGCATCGGGTTTTTCAATCTCTATGTAATTTATGATTTTATCAAGGATATACTTTTGATCGTCTAAAAGGTCATGATTGATGAGCTTAAGCCCCAGATGCAGATCGGATAGGTGAAAAAAGGTCATTTAGTACCTCCGGATAGTTCAAGGTGAATTGTAATAGAAAAAAACGGAAGTCCGAAAACCGAACTTCCGTCTAAATCATCGGGGTGACAGGATTCGAACCTGCGACCCCCTGGTCCCAAACCAGGTGCTCTAGCCAAACTGAGCCACACCCCGATTTATGTTGCTGTCTCTCTGACAGCTTGTATATTATATAAAGAAATGCGTCAGTTTGTCAATAACAAAATGAAATTTTCTGAGTTTTTGAATTTTATTAGTGAATTGTATTCGGATTAATATATCTCCCGGAATGGGAATACAGATAATCGGTATTAAAGATAAGAATTCTAAAATTATATAATTGAAACAAAAAACGGAAGTCCGAAAACCGAACTTCCGTCTAAATCATCGGGGTGACAGGATTCGAACCTGCGACCCCCTGGTCCCAAACCAGGTGCTCTAGCCAAACTGAGCCACACCCCGATTGCTTGTTGCTCTCGCTTCAAGCGACTCATGTATATTACAAAATATCAGGCTCATTGTCAACATGATTTTTAATTTTTTTATGCATTGATATCCCAGTCTCTGATTTCGAGTAATGCCGGAATCAGGGTTTCTGCAGAACGTTTGAATATTATCTCGCCTTTTTCGGCAGTAGCGCCTCTTGGGTCGCCACCAATACCGATAGGTCTTCCATCCTCGGTTCTCAGGTCCTCTCCCATCCAGTTTATGGATGCCGCACCGGAGAAATTGAGTGCCTTTTTGCCTTTATAACCACCACTCTTATAACCGGTCTCCGAAAGCCCGAGCTTTACGGTTTCCGGGTGTATGGCCATGACCATGGAGGTTTCCATCTCTCCGCCATGGAAATCCCAGTGGTTTTCGGGACTGATAGTGGCTTGTACAACAGGATCCAGAAAAGCTCCGGAGGAAAGGACAAATGTAAATATTCCAAAATCATGCCGTAATTGTCTTGAAAGCATATCCGCAACCGGGCGGTTTCCGCCATGACAAACAAGGAATACCAGCTTTTTGAAGCCGTGATGCTGTATAGACTCCGCTATCTCATACAACATATGATAGTAGGTATCCGGTTTAAAGGATACTGAACCTGAAAAGTTCAGGTGCTCTATAGAAAGGCCTATTGGGATTACAGGAAAGATGAGCATCGGGAAGTCCGGATCTTCCTTCACGAGTTCTTTCTTTATGTATTGAGGCATAGCCTCTGCAATCATCATGTCGGTGCCGAGAGGTGCTTGAGAACCGTGCTGCTCTATGGCGCCAAGCGGGATGAGGACTATGGTGTTCTCCTTGTCGATTGCTTCCATTTCTTTTCGTGTCAGATCTCTGTAGTTTTGAATCATATGTACCTCGCTTGAGATGATATAGGTAAGGCGAATGCCTCTTTCGGGAAGCATTCGCCTTGTATTTACTGTTTTGCTATATGAAGAGGCCCCCGAACACGCATAACGCAGTTGTTTTGAGCCGCAAAAGGACCTAGGTTTGACTGTACACCGGGAGTCAGGCTCTGGATGTAGAGTTTACGCTCAGTAAGTTGGGCATAACATCCTTTATCTTTGAGTTAACTACTGCTGCAAGTGTATAAACCAGTCCCATCTTGATGATATTGAAAGGGATGGTAGCAAAGATGATGAATGTAGGAAGATTCTTTATCATAGGATTCATGGAGCCAACCATACGGACTACTTCATCTATGTCGATTCCCATTGCAGCTGCATACATAGGAAGTGAAATGAAAGCATTGCAGAAGCAGAACCATGCGATTCGGATCAGAGCACTGATGAAAAGGACTCTGACGATGCTTTTTTGTGTTTTGTCAGTTCTCTTGTACAGGAACCAAACAGGTAATACAAATACTACTGCTCCGAGCATGTTGGTCAGGTCACCGACGAACATACTGCTTGTTCCGATGGTAATGAGCTTTATAACTATCTTGGAAACCTCAACGAATAAAGCTGAAAAAGGACCCATACTGAAAAGTGCTATCAGGGTAGGCATATCACTGAAATCTATCTTGTAGAATGGCGGAAAGAATGGAATGCTGAATTCCAGAGACATGAGCACTCCTGCAAGAGCTGCAAGAAGTCCTGTGTAAACCAGTTTCTGAGTATTGATTTTGTTTGACATATGCTGTCCTCCTTAAAATATGATTAAGGAAACAAGCTCTTTGAGAAATGACATAAAAAAAGTCCCAGCCACCACTCCGGTTGCTGAGATACTTGAAAATGTCTTGCTTTTTCTTCTCTCATCCAGACTATACTGTCGGTACCGGAATCACACCGGATCATGCACAAAGTGCTCGCGGACTATACCGCCGGTAGGGAATCACACCCTGCCCCGAAGAACTTATTTCTTTTGTTGACTCTAGACTAACATCAAGATACATTGCTGTCAATATATCTTTTGGGGATTTGTCTAAAGCTCAGAATTTTTTTAATTTTTTTATCAATGTGACGGTTTCTTATGAATAATAATTATTTTTGTAAACATTATTGCCATATCATTGTACGATTTCATGACGCCATGTTAACCAAATTGTAATTATCACAAATTATTTGTAAATTAATTTAAAATATTATGGAAATATTAATTTTATGCTGTATAATGACTTAAGAGTTTATGTATTACTCAAAAATAAGTTAATTATGAGAAAATGAGGTGTATGAAATGAAGATTTCTAAGAGAATTTTAGCAGTTGCTATGACTGGTGCTATGGTTACAGCTATGGCAGTTCCATCATTTGCAGGTTCAAGAGCAGCACTTTCACAGGTTGCAGCAGCACAGGCAAATGCTGATCATGAGGCTATGCAGGCAGCTTGGGATGCTTATGTTCAGGCTAAGGCAGCAGCAGAGGCAGCTGCAGGTATCATTGATACAACAGGCATCAAGAATGTTGTTACATCTGCTCAGGAAGCAGCTCAGGCTAACGGTACAGTTGTTCTTGATCCACAGGTATTAACAGGTGGTGTGGTAGTTAAGGCTCCTATCTATGATTCAGCAACAGCTGCTGCTCTTGCTAATGCAGCACACGAAGCACTGAATAACTAATCTGGATAGCTTTATTCATATAATTATTTAGATGATTAAAGGAGTTCCGTCAGGGACTCTTTTTTTAATTGTATAATAAACGTAACTTTTATCCCGTACTCTATGCTTTATAATATATAAAGATTTAGTTTAGAGGAATTGGATTATGAGGAAAAAGTCAGACAATATACTTAGCACTTTGATGATAAGCTGTGCTGCATCAATGATATCTGTGATATGTGCACATGCAGATGTTGTAACGGTATCTTCTCTTCCGGGGACTACTGTATCAGCATCAACGATGTCTGTGACCAGTTCTCAATCTATAAACAGGACACAGGTTAATGTTGTGGAAGTCTCAGGTACTTCTGGTGAGGCAAAGTCTCTGGCAGCAGGCATTGACAAATCAAACGATATAAATAAACAAACAACACCTGTCATAACAGCTTCTGTTAGTTTGGCTGATTCTCAAAAGTCGTACAGTACTGCAGGCATATCTGCCAATGAAAGGACTGTTCCGGTGATTGATGCTGTTAGTGCCCTGAATGATGATACAGACGCTCACAACGAAACCACTATCAGTAACAGCTATTCAACATATTCTCAAAGTATCGAGTGGGCCTCTGTTGTGGAGGCTATCGGAGGAACTGAGGATAAAGCGGCTCAGCAGGCAACAACCTCTGAGGTTGGGTTCTGTGTGGTGCTTAGCTCCTCTCCTACCGGAATGATGAAGGATATTACAGGTTGATCAATAGTAATTTAAAAAAGCACATGATGACAGGCTCAAAAGAGCTATCATCATGTGCTTTTTTAAATTATGGTTGTAATAACGTAAGCTGCCACTGAAAGACTTATGATACTGAACAAGGTTGACAGGACGACAGATCCCGCAGCAAGCTCCTCGTCGTAGTGAAACTTTATGGCAAATACTGACGTTATGGCGGCACAAGGACAGGCTTCCAGAAGCAGTACAACATCACCTGCCATACCGAGATCTATATGCAATAGACCATATATGATGAAGCAACAGGCAGGAATAAGTATCAGTCTTATGCCTACAGCCTTCAGGATATCTGCGTTTTTGATCAGTTTTCCAAGATCCGATTGGGCGATGATCATGCCGGTGATAAACATACTTATGGGTGTATTCATGGCACCTATAAGAGATATAGGCTTCGCCAGTATATCCGGTACGGGAAAATGTGTCATATAGATGATAAGTCCAAGGGGAACGGCTATGATAGCCGGCGTTGTGATCACTGTATGTAATATTTCCTTTGGATGAATCTGTCCGGAAACCATGGCATAACCGAAGGTCCATAGCATTATATTGAAAACAGTGTTATAGGAACTTGCGTAAAGCAATCCTTCTGCACCATACAGAGATTCTATAAGAGGAAAGCCCATGTAGCTTGCATTGGAAAAAATCAAAGCAAAGCGCAGTATCGCACGGTTTCGGGAATCCATATTGCGTGTCAATATCATGGCAATGATCAGGCCAAGCATTATAAGGATGAAGGAATGTACAAAGGATAGAATTATCCCTTTAAACACTGTAGGATCATAGCTCGAAAAATAGGAATTGAGGATCATGCAGGGTACTACCACATAGACTAACAGTGCGGAAAAATGCTGTCTTGCTTCCGGCTTGACAGCACCTGTCCTTGCGGATAGATATCCAACACCGATAAGGATGAATAGTACAAAAACCTGACGTATTGTGATTAATGCGAGTTCCATAATTGAGTCCTGTTAAAATATATGGGATAAAGATATCTATGATGCGGCTTCAATATAGAAGCAATATCCGCCGGAAATCATGTCAGTAAGAGCTTCTTTGGAGGAAACATCCAGAATACAGTATGAAGCTCCGCTTCCAGCATCTGTCCATACATGTCCATGCTCCGTGGTTTCAGAGTCTCCAAACAGATTGTTAAGTATCTGAGACAGTTCACTTTGTGAGCAAGGGAGATTTTGGGTATCTATGGTTATCTTTAAAAGACGGCCATCATTAACATGGAACACAACATTTGAACAGTGGTCAAATGTCAATATATATAGTTTTCCGCTGTATAGTTCATTGCCATAGGAGTCTTTTGCTCCGGTACTTACAAGTGATGTTCCATAGGCTTCAGAGATTTCTGTAAGGGACGAACCTGTAACAAAATGATCCTTGTCCTTTATGAATGATCCGGCACAGTAGTCAGAAACATCTAAAGATGCAAGCTCTCTCATGAGTTCTGAATCATCGGATTTTACTGAAGGAAGAATGGCATCAGCGATTACTGCTGCTGCATCTGCAATCTGATCGATGTCAAGCTCCTCTATAGATCTTGCAGAAGTACTGTTTTCTACAGTCGCCTGTTCGAGACAGACAGAAGGTATATCTTTCAGGTGGAAAGATATATATCCGGCATCTTTAAACTGCTTTATGTCCATCGACTGCCCTGTCATTTTTTTTACAGAGGAAATCAGTCTGCCGGAAACCGGGTTGTTCCTGCCGTTTATCGTGTAGCCAAGAAGTCCCGTGTAATCGCTGAGACTTTTCATATCAAGATCTATAGCACATCTGATTCGTTCTTTAACCTTATTGTCAAGAGAATCAATATAAGATCCTGCGGCATCCTGACCTTGCCTTTTGTCAGTTGATACAAGGAATCTGAGTTCAACGGATGAGTCATAGTTACATAATCTGTGAGCTATAGCCTCTATAACCGAAAGATCTGCGGCATAGCTGAAATCAGTATCCCGGGACTCATCAAGGGAAGTCGATATCAGGATAATGTCTGCATCATCAGTGTTACCGGATGCTGACTTAACGGCACTGAGATTCCGTATCGTATACTCTCCGCTTCCGTCATTCTCCACTGAAGTCTGCAGTTCCACATCATAAGCATCATCTGTAAGCCTCTCTGACAGAGCATCCATCTGATTTTTAAACTCCTCATGAGTTGATGCTGTGGCACCATCGTGTACCAGAGCTATGGACTCGAGAGAAGCTTTTACAGACTTTTCATAGTCCGAGCCATCTATGCGGAAGTGCTGATAAGACAGTCTCGGTACCAGCAAAAGCAACGATATGATCAGAGTTTTTATACCTGATGCTGTGGCTGTTTTGTCCTTGTACAGAATTCCATGTATGAACTGCATGGCACTATAGACCAGAATAAGGACACCTGTTACATATATAAGCAACAAAAGTATGTCTATAGGATCTTTTAAAATATTTGAAAGGTTCATATCATTTGTGCATGTTCTTTAATGCTTCAACCATCTCAACATCATCCTGCAGAACTCTGAAATTGGTTGTTACAGGTGACTCTCCCGGCTTGGTAACAGTGACCTCTATTACAGAACCGATAGGGATGCTTGTTGACAATTCATGCTGTAAAAAGGATACCACCTTAGGGTGATTGGCCTGGAATTTCTTCATAATTCCTGCTGCTTTCATCATATCCATTGGATTGACCATAATATACCTCCTAAAAAATAATCTTTACTATATTAATCGATAATTAAACATAAAGAAAGTGGCAAATGAAGAACTTCGGGATCAGAAATCATTTCTTTTCACGTTCCAGAGTAAACCAGAAATCAACCCCTGTAGGAGTGTTTTTGGCGCCGCATTTCTGGTGGTGTGCATCTACTATGGCTTTAACTATGCTGAGCCCCAGACCGCTGCCGCCATAACTTCTTGTATGTGCCTTATCGACTTTGAAAAATTTCTCCCATATCTTTGTGAGATCCTCTTCAGGGATGGGATTTCCGGTATTTCTGACGTGGATGGAAACGATTCCTCCGTACTCTCTTTGAGAGTAAATGCTTATATTGTAAGGCTCTTTCAGATGGTGCAGAGCATTGTTCAGGTAGTTTGTTATGACCTGCTCTACCTTAAACTCATCTGCCCATACCATGGTTCCGTCAGGTATATCGATTTCTACATGGGCACCCTGCTGTTTGATCAGGATGTTGGATTTGGAAACTACACCACGGACGACTTTGGATATATCAAAGAGTGCAAAATCAGGCAGATCCTTGCCTTGCTCAATGGAGCTTAAGTTCATAAGCTCATGTACCAGCTTGTTCATTCTTTGAGCTTCATCTACTATGACATTACAGTAGTAGGCTCTTGAGTCAGGATCATCGGCCAGACCTTCATTCAGACCTTCGGCATAGCCCTGTATAAGGGCTATAGGTGTTTTCAGTTCGTGGGATACATTGGCAACAAACTCCTGCTGGCGTTCGGCATATTTCGTTTTATTGACGATATCAGACTGTAGTTCGTTGTTTACAGTCTTGAGGTCAGCGATGGACTTCTGGAGACGTTCTGACAAGGTGTTCATGGAATTGCCGAGAACTCCTATCTCGTCCTGAGAATTACCGGTGTAACGTGCACTGAAATCGAGAGAAGAAATCTTTTCGCTGAGCTTTGCAAGCTGATTTATCGGTTTTGTTATCTGGCAGCTCATAAAGTAAACTATGACTGAACCGGAAAGCATGGCTATGATGCCTATGATCAGCAGAAATCTGTTGAAGAAGCTGACGGACTCCTTGAGACTTGATACCGGCATGGACATGATGAAGCAGGTTGTATTGTCAGAAAAGTATCCCCAGCTCTCGAGGTAAATGTTTTTGGAAATCTTGTCAATGGTACGTTCAATGGAATAGTTGTCAAACTTTTTCACTACCTTGGCAGTGGAGTCGGTTCGGTTGCCGAATATATACTGGTTAAGCTTTCGGGATTGGAAATTCAAGTCACCGAAGGTAGAAAATATGGTGTCGGTCTGTGTGTCCATGACTATGACATTGACATTGTAGGTCTCTGACAGGTCCTTTAGATAGCCGGTGGCCGGAGTTTCTGTATCCGGGTCGGAGGTATCATAATCAGAAGGAAAAAGTGTTGATGCGTCCATACCGTTATCGGCAGTTAAGCTAAGCATGTTGTCCAGCGTTTCATAAGCGTGTTCCAGAGTCGAAATCTTCTCCTTGGTATAGTACCGCTCCAGAAAAAATGTATTTGCCAGAAGTATGGCGGCCAGAATCACTGCGATAAGACAGATAAATATGCAGGTGTACCGCCATTTAATGCTCTTTTTCAGAATTGAAGTTTTTTTCATGATTCCCGGTTAAACCTCAAATTTATAGCCCATACCCCAGACGGTCTTGATATAATCGCCTTTCTCTCCCATCTTGGCGCGTAACTTTTTGACATGCGTATCAATGGTTCTTGCATCGCCAAAATAATCATAGTTCCAGACATTGTTCAGAATCTTTTCTCTGGACAGAGCTATGCCCTTATTCTCCACAAAGTACAGAAGAAGCTCATATTCCTTGAAGCTGAGCTCTGTTTCTTGACCATCGATTTTTACGGAATGAGCGGATTTATCTATCTCGATTCCGCCTATCTCTATGACATCATCCTGATTAATGCCGGAGCGACGAAGTATAGCTTCAATACGCGCCACGAGAATCTTTGGTGAGAATGGCTTGGAGATGTATTCATCGGCTCCGTATTCAAATCCCTTGAGTTCATCCTGCTCCTCGGATCTTGCTGTGAGCATGATGACAGGCACCTGGCTATGTTCACGGATGGTTTTCAGAACTTCCCATCCATCCATCTTTGGCATCATGACATCAAGAACTATCAGGGCTATATCCTTTTCGGAGAAAAATATATCTATAGCTTCTTCACCATCACCGGCCTCCAGAACATCATAGTCCTTAATCTTTAGAAAGTCGGAGATCAGTTTGCGCATACGATCTTCATCGTCAACAACAAGTACTTTTAATCGCTCCATAATTGCCCCCTTTATATTTGATTTTATCAGTGTAGTCCTTCTGCGATAAATCTGCTCGGACTGCAATTTTTACTATATCGGCGATCTGTGAAATAAATGTGAAAATCGTTACGGGCTCTCGTTAGAGCAACGTAAAAAGCCCGGCGCTCCTCTTCTATATCCTCTTTGCTGACAGCTTTACTGTAGGGAACGATGGATTCGTTAATGTCTATGAGATGCACAATATCAAATTCCAGTCCCTTGCTGCTGTGGAAGGTCATGAGACGTATGCCATTGCCTGTACCGGTCTGCGATTTTGCAAGTTCAGCACTGTAATCATCGATATAGTTGAGCCACTTTTCCTTATCGGGAATGTTTCGGGCTGCGGTTTCTATCTCATCAATTATAGCACGGGCATTTTCAAGATTAATATGGTTTTCACGGGCGCTGTCTGCAAGGTAATCCTCATATCCTATCTTTTTCACTATGAATATGATGGCTGCAACAGTAGGGAGATTCCTCATATACATAAGGTCTCTCTGCAATCTCTCGATATGTTCCTGCATGGTTTTCTGACCATTGTAGAATCGCTTGAGTTTTTCGAAATTCATACTTCTGTCATCAAGGGCTTTCCGGGATATATAGCGGAGAGGCTTGTTCATGATACGCAGAAAGTCAGCACGGGTGCCTTTTCCAATAGATAGTCTGATATAGGAAATGAGATCCAGGGCTGTACCTGATTCATAGATATTTTTGACTTTGTTTTTGAGAACATATGGAATCCGGGCTCTGGTGAGTTCGGAAACGAGGGGTTGAATGATTATTTCTGTACGGAACAGTACTGCTATCTGGTTTGGATCAGTTCCGGATTTCAGCTCACGGGTAAGGTTTTTGACTACTTGAGTATACTCTTTCACCGGATCTTCAGCCCTATAATAATAGGTATTGCCGCCGGGACCCTTTGCCGCGGTGATATCTTTCCGGAATCGTTGTTTGTTATGGTTTATGACATTTTTGGCAAATGTAACAATTTCTCTTTTTGATCTGTAATTGTTTGACAGAAGGATACGCTTTGCATCGGGATAATCCCGCTCGAATCCGAGCATTATGGAGGGTTCGGCGCCTCTGAAACGATATATGGACTGATCGTCGTCACCAACTATAAAGAGATTGTTTTCCGGTTCTGCCAGCATTCGGACGATTTTATATTGAACAGGACTGATATCCTGAAATTCATCCACGAGGATGTATCTGAATTTTTCCTGCCAGAGCTTAAGCTCAGCCGGTTCCCTTTGAAACAGTTCATAGCATAGGAGAAGCATATCATCGAAATCAAGAAGCCGCTCTCTTTTTAGTTCCGCCTGATAGTTTTTTATGATTCGGTTGAATTTATCTGATTCTATAAGCTTTGAAGTAAAGGTTGAGGCATTGTCACCCATGGATTTGTACTTTGATATTTCTGACAGCAAAAGCCTGAAGAAATCTTTGTCATAAGAACTGTCGATATGCTCTCTTTCTGTAAGGTCTCTGAGAATGAGGATTTTGTTTTTGTCTGTGATGATATTTTTGAAGGAAAGATGATATCGTAACCTGAGAATAAAGAAAAAAACAGAATGAAAAGTTCCGAAAGTGATCTGATGACCGGCCTGGCTCCGGGTTAAGGTTTCGTTCAGGAGTTTGTTGAATCTGGTTTCCATCTCCTGTGCCGCATCTTTTGTAAATGTTATCACCAGGATATCTTCAGATGGAATTCCTTTTTGCAGCAGGTTAAGTATTCTGTGAGTTATAACTGTTGTTTTACCGGAACCGGGACCTGCAAGCACGATAGCCGGACCATTGATATGTTCGATTGCACATTTTTGTTCATTAGAAAAGCTCATGGCAAAGAGTTTACCATGAGCTTTGAAAAATTCCTATAGTCTATTTTGGAACTATACGATGATGTGAGTGTAAAAAGTATCTGCCGCTCACTGATGATGACTTGCGGAACACGGTTTAGTGTACTGCTGTACCATACAGGATCTTTGCGATTTCCGAATCCTTATCAAGGATTACAGTTTTGTCGCCTCTTCCCGCCATAGAGGTCTTAAGAGCGTCAAGAGAACGGATATAATTATAAAAGTCTGCCTTTTCAGGTGTATTGTAAGCCTCAGCAAGAGTCTGCATGTACTGTGCCTCACCTTCAGCCTCGATGATGGCTGCCTGCTTTTCAGCTTCGGCCTCCATGATAGTAATCTGGCGATTGGTGTCGTTACGGATCTTCTGTGCCTGGCTGTCGCCCTGTGCCTTGTAGGCGGCTGCGATATTCTGACGTTCAGATATCATTCTCTCATAAACGGCTTCCTTGTTATCGTCCGGAAGGTCAAGGGCCTTGATCTGGGCCTGAACGATGGTGAGACCGTAGCCTGCCATATCAGAATTTGAATCTGTGGTGATGAGATTGGTAAGCTGCTCTCCTCTGGCGGCGATGACCTCATCTTGAGACATGGAGGAAATTGTGTTTTTGGTTGCGTTATATACAGCAACTCCGACTCTGTCCTCTGCACTTCTTGTCGAAGCATTGAGAGTCTGGGTGAACTTGACAGGATCAGTCACTTTCCAAAGTATGAAATCATCAGCAATCATGGATTTCTTGTCTTTGGTAATGATATCGGACGGCAGGATGTCATAAATCTGCAGATCCTTAGGTACGTATCTTACAGTTTCAAAGAAAGGCATCTTGGTATAGAGACCAGCCTCATCGGTTACTCTTGTGATACGACCGAGGTGCATGACAACTCCGTACTCATGTGGCTCAACTGTATAGAAAAGTGAACCTGACATAAATACTACAAAAAGTATAGCGAGGATCACCGCTGCTTTGATAAATGTAAATGTCTTTTTCATTATTCTGCGTTCTCCTCTGTACTGTTTTCTGTGTCGCCAGGTGCCTGAGCGTCTGTGGCCGGAGCAGATGCTGCCGGAACAGTGCTGCTGTAGGAACTTGTGAAGCTGTCCAGCGGAAGCATGGTCTGTGTTCCGCCATCATCTATGATGACCTTGAGGTTAGGAAGAACGTCCTCCATTGTTTCATAGAACATACGCTGTTTTGTGATAAGAGGATTTAACTTGTACTGATCGTACATGGCATTAAAACGGGCAACCTGTCCTTCAGCTTCAGCTATACGTGCTTCTTTCTTGGCTTCGGCAGCTTTTTCAATCTTATCGGCATTTGCCTCAGCGGCAGGTAGCTGCTCGGACTTATATTTGTTTGCGTTATTGATGGAGGTTTCTGATCCCTGCTTGGCATTTTCGACAGCCTTAAATGCAGACATGACCTCCTGTGTAGGCGGCTCTACGTCCTGGATAGAAACATTAACAACTTCAAGACCTATGTTTGCCTGAGTAAGCGCCGAGATCAGAGAGTCACGTACATCGGACTGCACTTTGTTTTTGCTGGTTGTCATGACATCGTCAACGTTATAGTTTGAAACAACTGTACGGATGGATGCCTGGGCAAGATTCTCAAGGATATTTTCAGGATCGCTTGAATTGTACAGATAACTTACCGGATCTGATACACGATACTCTATATAAAAATCAGTGTTTACGAAATTGAAATCAGAAGTAATCATAAGCGATTGTTCAGTAACGCTTGTTGCTTCACCATTTTCACCGTACTCTTCATTGGCAATTTTGTAGCCGATAGGCATGCCATGAGTTGTGGTACGAACCTTATGTACAGTGTCGATGATAGGAACTTTGAAGTACATACCGGCTGTTTTAACATCCTGCACTTTCCCAAGTCTTGTGACAACCGCCTGTTCCTGCTCGGAAACTCTGTAGAGCCCGGAGTTGAACACTGTAAATGCAGCTACCGCTACGGCGGTTATGCCCGCAGCTTTTGCAAGCTTCAGTAATTTGTCTTTTGATTTTTCAGGATCCTTCATGTCAAAGTGAGGCATGTTGATACCTGAACCATCGTTTTTGAAATTTTTCATAAACTAGTCCCCTCTCAAGATAGTAATCATAATGATACCATACTTAAATTACATTAATATTATAAGTTATTTAATTAAAAGATTTTTGTAAGATTATGGTCTTGATACGGGTTCAGATAAAAAAATACTCCCAGTCGAAACTGAGAGTATCTCAAAATAAAAGAATTGTAATTGTCAGTGAGTGAGCTCAATCATCCTTCAAGCTTTGCAATTCCGGCCTCGAGTCTCTTGATGGACTCCTCCTTGCCAAGTACTTCCATGATTTCAGTAGCACCTGCCGGAGTCATCTGCTTTCCTGAAAGAGCGATACGGATAGGCCACATGATGAAACCTGTCTTGAGCTCCTTCTCCTTTCCGTACTCTGAGAGAAGTGCGAAAAGAGCATCGTTTGAGTAATCCTCCTGAGCCTTGAGAAGCGGAAGTACATCTTTTAAAAGAGCAAGTGAATTCTCAAGGTTGGTCTTGGACTTCTTGTTTATATAGAGATCATTCTCGTATTCAGGAACTTCCTCAAAGAAAGAGATCATCTCAGGGATGTCAGGGAATATCTCGATACGAGTCTTTACCATAGTAGCGATGTGCTTGTAATCAAGAGGTTTTTTGATAGCTTCCTGTATAAAAGGAAGTGCTCTCTCGTAGTACTTGTCAAAATCCATGGCCTTGATATACTCGCCGTTCATCCAGCGGAGCTTGCCCATATCGAAAACGGCAGGGCTCTTGGAGATTCGTGTATAGTCAAACTTGCGGATGAGGTCATCAAGAGACATGATCTCTTCATTGTCATCAGGTGACCATCCGAGAAGTGCTACGAAGTTAACAACTGCTTCAGCAACAAAGCCCTGATCGATGAGATCCTCAAAGGATGAGTGACCGGAACGCTTTGAAAGCTTCTTGTGGTTCTCGTCTGTGATGAGCGGGCAATGAACATACTTAGGAATCTCCCAGCCGTAAGCATCGTAGAGACGGTTGTACTTAGGGCTTGAGCTGAGGTACTCATTACCACGGACAACATGAGTGATGCCCATAAGATGATCGTCGATAACATTGGCAAAATTATATGTTGGATATCCATCTGACTTGATGAGTACCATGTCATCAAGTTCTGAGTTATCTACTGTTACATCGCCGTAAAGCTCGTCGTGGAATGTGGTTGTACCCTCGGTTGGATTGTTCTGACGGATAACATAAGGCATCCCTGATTTGAGATTCTCCTCGATTTCTTCCTTTGAGAGACTGAGACAATGCTTATCATAGTGCATGATCTCTTCACCGTTTACGGTTGTTTTGAGTGTTTCAAGACGCTCCTTGGTACAGAAACAGTAGTAAGCCTTGCCCTCTTCTACAAGTTGCTTTGCGTACTGCATATATATACCGGACTGTACTCTCTCTGACTGAACGTATGGACCGCAGTTGCCGGGCTTGTCAGGTGACTCGTCAGGGATGAGTCCTGTATCATCAAGAGTTCTATTGATGAGATCTACTGCTCCTTCAACAAGACGCCCCTGATCTGTGTCCTCTATTCTGAGCAGGAAATCTCCATCCTCATGCTTTGAAATAAGATATGCATACAATGCAGTTCTAAGGTTACCAACATGCATTCTTCCGGTTG